>BJGO01000094.1 GCA_014190535.1 Bacteroidota bacterium
GTAACATCGACCCCACCACAAATACCGTGATTGAACAGGATATCGTTGGTGGAAGCGGCGCCATTGGCACTTCACTCGCCCTCTTTGGCGGGTTCAGAAAAATCAATCAGATGCGGCAGAGCTACTACAGCTATATGTCGTCTAAATATGCTGCCGATCAAACCCTTAACGACGTTTCGCTCAATGTAGCCAATGCCTATCTGCAAATTATCTTCGCCAGAGAACAGCAACTCCGAGCCGAACAGGCTCTTACTTTAAGTAAAGAGCAACTCGACCGCACACGCAAGTTGGTCGAAGTAGGCTTACAGCCCGAAGTAGCAAACTTTACTATGGAAGCTCAGGTAGCGCAGGATGAGGTGAATCTGATTACGGCTACGAATCAGTACAACGTGTCCTTGCTCAACCTTCAGCTGCTGCTCAATCTCGATAAACCGGTGTTGATTGAGGTGCCTGCGTTTGAGTTGCCCGATCGCTTTGGCTATGGCGACCGTGCGGCAGATAGTATTTACAACAAAGCCGTAGTTGACTTTCCCGGCGTGATGAGCAGTTATTACAACATGCAAAGTTCCTTCAAAGGCTTGCAGACCGCACGGGGCGCACGCTATCCGAGTCTCAACTTAAACTATAATGTATTTACCAATTATTCGGATGCGGCACGCACCATAACCGGATTTGATACTACAGGCAATATCCTGCCTGTTGGCTATGTGATGATGACCAATGAGTTGGTTGTTGCTCCCGAACTGAGATATAACTTTCAAAGCATTCCGTTTTCGGAGCAACTAAACAGTAACCTTGGTCAGAATATTGGTATCGGACTCTCCATTCCCATTTTTAATGGATGGAGTGCCAACTCGAATGTAAAAAGAAGCCGCCTGCAATGGACTATTGCCAAGTATAATTACGATCAATCGAGGCTCAATTTAAAACGCGATATCAGCACCGCAGTAACCGATGCACAGAATGCTTCTAAACGATACAACGCACAAAAAAAATTAACGGAGTCGTTACAGACCACACTGGATTATACCACGAAGCGATACGAAGCCGGCCTGCTGAATGTTTATGATTTTAATACGGCCCGAAAGAATCTTTTTGATGCACAATCACAAACGCTTCAGGCTAAGTACGATTACTTATTCAAACTAAAAATTCTTGATTTTTATCAAGGTAAAAAAATAACACTCCCCTAATGAAACGCATATACTGGATTGCCCTCATTGTTGTTGTTGTGCTTATTGTAATTGCCATAGTTGGCAAACAAACAGGAATGATTGGCGGGGGCAAACACACGAAGGTGAGCGTTACGGAGGTGATACGCGGTAATGTTACCGAAACGGTTACGGCAAGCGGTAAAATTTTTCCCTCACTAGAAGTAAAAATAAGTCCCGATGTGGCCGGAGAAATCATTGAGCTCTATGTAAAAGAAGGCGACTCGGTTTATGCCGGTATGGAGCTGGCCCGAATAAAACCCGATAACTATATTGCAGTTCTTGATCAGGCGGCCGCCGCGCTGAACACAGCCAAAGCCAACCACCTCAATGCACTGGCTCAGCTAACCCAGATGCAGGTGCAGTTTGAAAATGCACAGAAAAACTACAACCGAAACAAAACCCTGTTTGATCAGAAGGTGATCGCTGCATCAGACTTTGACCTGATTGATACCCAGTTTAAGACGGCCCTATCCAACTATAACGGCATGCAGCAACAGGTCGATGCCGCCAAGTTTGGTGTGGAGAGTGCCCATGCCAGCCTCAAGCGCGCACGCGACGACCTGAGTAAAACAACCATCATCGCTCCGGTTGGCGGTATTATTTCACGAATGAATGTGGAGCGTGGGGAGCGTGTTGTTGCTACATTCCAGATGGCCGGCACGGAGATGTTCCGCATCAGCAACCTGTTCGAAATGGAAGCCCGCGTTGAGGTGAGCGAGAACGATGTGCTTCGGGTGAGCCTCGGCGACACGGCAGAAATAACGGTAGATGCTTACAATAACAAAACATTCAGAGGTGTTGTAACCCAAATTGCGAATTCGGCCAACACATCGGTGCCCGGCGTAAGTGCCGATCAGGTAACCAACTTTACGGTTAAAATCAGCATGCTCCCCGAAACCTATGCCGATATGATTGACCCGCAAAACAAGAAGTTTCCGCTCTTACCCGGCATGAGCTGTGCCGTTGATATACGAACCCGAAAAGTTAAAGATGTATTGATGGTGCCCCTGCAATCGGTAACTTCTCAGGTTGGCTCCGACTCAAGCGACAACAAACGCGCTAAGCCGGTGGTGTTTGTGCTGAACGGCACCGATAAGGTATCGGCTATTCAGGTAACAACCGGTGTGTACGATGATGAATTTATTGAGATTAAAACCGGACTCACCGAAAAACAAAAAGTGGTGGATGCGCCATACAGCGCCATCTCGAAAATACTAAAGGACGGCATGAATGTTCAGGTGGTGAACAAGGATGAGTTATTCAAAGAAACGGAATCGGAATAAGATAAAGTGAGTGCGCAACTACAAATAGGTATGCTGGGTGCAGGGAGCTGGGCCACGGCACTCGTTAAAATATTAAACGAAAATCAGCACAGCGTTAACTGGTATGTACGCAACCCCGAAATCAGAAAACAGCTTACCAAAACCGGTCACAACCCCAATTACCTGAGCTCTGTTTCCTTTCATACCGCACAAAATCAAATTAACGGGTCTATAGAGGAGGTGGTTTCAAAGGCTGATTTGCTGATCCTTGCTATTCCGGCGGCTTTTATTGCGCCAACCCTGTCTCAACTTCCCGAAACAAGCTTTGAGGGCAAGATGCTCGTGAGTGCCGTTAAGGGCATGATACCGGAACACAATCTCATCCTCGCCGAATATTTCAACCGCCACTTTAATGTGCCCTATGCATCGTTTGGCGTCATCAGCGGGCCCTGTCATGCCGAAGAGGTTGCCCTCGAGAAGCTAAGCTATCTGACGATGGCCTCCCAGGATCCCGGACTCTCGGAGTTGCTCACACAGTTGTTCCGGTGCCGCTATATACAAACACATGCCTCCGATGATATTTACGGAACAGAATATGCTGCTGTGCTCAAAAATATTTATGCCCTGGCATCCGGCATTTGTCACGGACTCGGCTACGGTGATAATTTTCAGGCCGTGCTGATCAGCAATGCAATCAGTGAAATGGATCGGTTCATTAAGGCCGTACATCCGATAAGCAGAGATATTAAAGACAGTGCCTACCTCGGCGACCTGCTGGTTACGGCCTATTCTCAGTTCAGCCGCAACCGCACCTTTGGTACGATGATTGGCAAAGGGTACTCCGTAAAGTCAGCACAGGTTGAGATGAACATGATTGCCGAAGGGTATTATGCGGCGGCCTGTGTTCACGAAGTCAATAAGCAACTGCGCGCCGACATTCCTATTGCTGAAGCCACATACAATATCCTATATGCCCGTCATGCACCGGCACTGGAAATCAGATTACTTACTGAACGTTTACGTTAGAACATTTACCAACTACGAATACGGAATGGCATCAAAGGAAAACCCTTTGTCGCCAAAGTAGTCGAGCACCCTGGGCAGGGCATAGCGCATACGGCTCTCAGCCTTAAGGCTATCGTGGAAAACAATAATACTGCCGTTGCCGGTATGATCCAATACATTGCGCAGTACACGTTCCTTACTGATCGTTTTATCAAAATCGCCGCTGAGCACATCCCACATAATAATTTTAAAGCGCTTCTGCATAATACGGGCCTGTGCTCGGGTTATGCGTCCATACGGCGGGCGGAACAGAGGCGTGTTCAGCACTTCGGCACATTTCAAAGTATTTCTTAGATAATCTTTAGTTTCGGTATTCCAGCCATTCAGGTGATTTTGGGTATGATTACCCACGTGATGTCCCGAGGCCGTGATCGACTTTACCATACCCGGATAGCGCACAATATTGTCGCCAACAAGAAAAAATGTAGCACGTGCATTATGTTTAGCCAGGGTGTCCAGTGTCCACTCGGTGATACCCGGTGTTGGACCATCGTCGAATGTGAGATAGATCGTCTTTTTATCATCGGGCAAACTCCATACCTGACTGGGGTAAAGGCGTTTGAGCAACTGTGGCGTTTTGATAAAATACATACCGAAGTTTACGTGACTAATCAGGTATAAGTATGAAAAAAACAGCAGATGGTTGCACGCGTTCTAAAAAAAATGATCAGGACCTCAAAATCCGTTGAATTTCGTGCAGTATATGTAGCTCCGACTTATTCATACCTCTGAACGAAACCGCCATCGCTTCTGCCGTTTCAACAATCAGGGCTTTTATCTGATCGGTAAACAGGCTTTTATGTTGCCCATGAAACGACTCAAACTGTTTCAGGCACTTCTCCGATGCGGGCATATCTTCGGCCAGGAGGTCGTAAGCCGATATAATCTGAAATGCGGCATCGGTTCCGAAATCGTCGGCAGAAGTATCTACAGCCAGCCATTTTTGTTTAACGAGGGCATATAATTTGGCGGTTTCCTCACCCGACAAGCGACGGTCGGCGGTGGCTACGGCGTAGAACAACAGCCCCAGGTGATGGTAGAGGCGTTGCATCATGTCATTTGAAGCTTGCATAACAAATAGCATTTAGTCAGGCAATACTACACAGGCTTAGTCGGGCATAGTATGAGATTTGTCATACACGGCCGCTAATTTATTTCCTAAAATAATTTCTCTCTGCATACATTTGGCCCAAAACCTAGATTTATGAAATCAGCGATCAGCATCATCTCGTTTGTACTGATACTTTGCCTTTACTGCGCCTGCACACAAACCAAACCCGATGAGGCTAAGGCGATCAAACTGTTCAAGCCGGAAGATTTCGATACTACCGTGGCCCCCGGTGATAATTTCTTTATGCACGTGAATGGTTCCTGGATAAAAAATACACCCATACCGGGTACCGAAGCCCGCTGGGGCACCTTCAATGAGGTAGATGAATTGCGTTATGCCATCCTGAAGAAACTGCTGGATGAGGCCGCCGCCGACAAGAATGCCACAGCCAACTCCAACCGACAAAAGGTAGGCGACTTTTATACCACCGGCATGGATTCGGTTAAACTGAATGAACAGGCACTTAAAGGCCTGACTTCATACCTCGATCAAATCAATCAGATCGATAGCAAAGCAAAATTGCTCAGCTACCTCGCAGCATCAACCACGCTTGGATTAAATCCGGTACTCGGAATCTATGCCGATCAGGATGCCGGCAACAGCAGTAAAATGCTGTTAAACCTCTCGCAGTCCGGTTTGGGCCTGCCCGACCGCGATTATTATTTCCGTAACGATACCGCAAGCCTTCGCATACAGAACGAATATAAAAAATACATCATATCTAATTTTCTGGCTTTGGGTATGGATTCCGCCAAAACTTCAGTGCAAGCCAACCTGGTATACGAACTTGAAAAGTCGCTTGCCGAAAAATCTATGGACCGTGTTGCCCTGCGCGATCCATACAATACCTATCATAAAATGACGATATCGGAGCTCAGCAAACTCACACCGGATATCAACTGGACCGAATATTTTACCCTCAGCGGTATTCCGGCTCAGGATACCGTGAATGTAGGTATGCCGGACTATATGAAACGGCTGAACGAAAAAATCAAGACGCATCCCCTCGGTGTATGGAAACTATACCTCACGCAACACCTGCTCGACGAGCTCAATCCCTATTTCGATGATGCTTCCTTTGAGCGCACCTTCCATTTCAGACAACGTGTGCTATTTGGTGTTAAGCAACCCAAGGCCCGATGGAAGCGCGTGCTAAATACCATCGGTTCCGGTATTGGCGAAGCCCTTGGCGCCGAATATGTAAAGGTTGCCTTCAGCGAAAAGGATAAGGAACGCATGAAAAATGTAATCACAAACATGCGCGCTGCGTTCAAACAACGCATCCTGAATCTCGATTGGATGAGCGACTCCACCAAACAAAAGGCCATAGCCAAGCTCGAAAAAATTTCGGTTAAGGTAGGCTACCCCGATACATGGCGCGATTACACGGCACTCACTATCGATAAGGAATCCTTTGCCGGCAATGTCATCCGCTCCTGGTCCTTTGAGTTTACGCGCAATATGAATAAACTGAATAAACCCGTTGACCGCAGTGAATGGTATATGAATGCCTATACGGTAAATGCCTACTACAACCCGTCCAACAACGAGATTGTATTCCCGGCCGCTATTTTACAACCGCCCTTCTACCATAGCAGTTTCGATGATGCTGTCGTTTACGGAGGCATTGGTGCGGTAATTTGTCACGAGCTCACGCATGGCTTCGATGATGAGGGTAGCAAGTTCGACGGCGACGGTAATCTCAAAAGCTGGTGGAGTAAAGAAGATGCCGCGCGTTTTGAGGAGAAGACCAATGTGCTCAAGGCACAATACGATCAGTATGTCGTGCTGGACTCCCTGCATATCAATGGCAAGCTCACCCTTGGTGAAAACATTGCCGATCTGGGTGGCGTGATGATTGCCCTGGATGCCTATAAAAAGACGGAAGAGTTTACGCGCAACCAAGCTATAGACGGATACACCACCGAACAGCGGTTCTTCCTCACATGGGCGCTGATCTGGCGTGTGAAATATACCGATGCGGCTATGCGCAATCAGATACTCACCAATCCGCATTCGCCGGGCGAATTCCGTTGCAATGGCATATTAAGTAATTGCGCCGACTTTTATAAACGGTATCAGGTTAAAGAAGGTCAGGCTATGTACCGCCCCGAGGCAGAACGCGCCATCATCTGGTAGTTAAAACAAACCGCTCTTCAGGATTCGTTCTATGCCCTCTCGCAGGGGCATGGGATCTCGGCTCAGCAGTTGCTTCATTTTAGCAATATCCGGCTGGCGGCGGGTCATATCGCCCTCTTTCAGTGCGGGCAGGTGCACTAATTTCGAACGGCTTTTGGTAAGCTCGATAACCAGCTTGGCTACTTCCAGTATCGGTATTTCCACATCACTGCCAATGTTTACCACATCATTTACGTAGAGGTTTTCCATAAAAGCTCTTACGGTAGCATCCAGGTGGTCGTCGATAAAACAGAAGGTACGTGTTTGACTGCCATCGCCATAAATGGTAATATCGTCGTGGGCGAGTGCGGCACGAATAAATTTACTGATAACAAAGTCACTGCTTTGCTTGGGGCCGTAGGTATTAAAGAAGCGGTAAATAGTATAGTCCAAACCAAACTCCTGCTGATACGATTTGAAATACGACTCACCAACGTTCTTAACGATGGCGTAAGGCAGGCGAGAGTTCAGCGGCGTAGTTTGTTCGTTTTGCGGAAACTCCACCGGTTCGCCATACACCTCGCTCGATGATGAAAAATAGGTGCGCTGTACGCCCGTATTTTTACTGAGCTCCAGCACATTACGTATGCCGGTAATATCGTCCAATACCATGACCGGGTTGGCCAGGGTGCGTTGTACACCAACCACTGCGGCATAATGAAACACATAGTCGAATGCATGCGAGAGCATAATGCTCGACAGCGTTTCGTAGTTGTTTACATCACCCTTAATAAAGCGCCAGTTCTTGTAGGTGTTGTCCGGCAGTTTAAGCGCAGAGCCGGTAAGCAGATTGTCCACCATCACCACATAGTGTTCCGGATTTTTAATCAGTCGTTCGGCCAGGCAGGATGCAATGAAACCGGCACCTCCGGTAATCAGAATTTTTTTCATGTCGTTAAGATCGGTCTAAAAGTTCAATGAGGTATTGGCCGTAGCCACTCTTCAGTAAGGGTTGAGCCAGGGCGCGCAACTGCTCGTTGCCGATAAACTGCTTGCGCCAGGCAATCTCTTCAATACAGCCCACCTTAAGGCCCTGACGGTTTTCGATAACTTGTACAAATTGGGAAGCCTGCATCAGGGAGTCGAAGGTGCCGGTGTCGAGCCAGGCCGTGCCGCGATCGAGCACACCCACCTGCAGTTTGCCCTGCCTCAGGTATTCCTTGTTTACATCGGTAATTTCGTATTCGCCGCGCGGACTCGGTTTTATGTTTTTGGCAATATCCACCACGTGATTATCGTAAAAGTATAAACCCGGCACGGCAAAGTTCGACTTTGGTTTTTGTGGCTTCTCCTCTATGGAGAGCACTTTATTATTTGCGTCGAAGGCCACTACGCCATAGCGTTCCGGATCCGAAACGTGGTAGGCAAAAATCACTGCGCCATCGGGGTTGGCATGCTCTTCGAGGGTGGTACCCAAGCTACTGCCATAAAAGATATTATCGCCCAGCACCAGGGCTACTTTATCCTTTCCGATAAATGGTTCGCCAATAACGAAAGCCTGAGCCAGGCCATTGGGCACCACCTGCTCGGCATATTCCATGCGCAGGCCCAGGTGCTCGCCCGTGCCAAACAGCTTTTTAAACTGTGGCAAATCCTGAGGCGTAGAGATAATCAGTATCTCGCGGATGCCGGCCATCATCAGTACCGAAAGCGGATAGTAGATCATCGGCTTGTCGTATATGGGCATGATTTGTTTCGAGATGGCGTAAGTGATCGGGTAGAGCCGGGTGCCGCTTCCTCCGGCGAGTATAATTCCTTTCATTTGGGTTCCTTGTTGTTGGCGAAAATAAAGATTCGTAAAGGTATAGCCAAACGATTAACGTTAAACCTCTGTAAGGAATTCGGGAAGGGATTAAGTTATTTGGCTCTTTTGGGCTGGCTCTTGATTATTTGGTTTATCCCTTACTTCCTTGAGTATTTCAATGAGATCTTTATAGTCTGCGAAATATGTTTTCTTACTATTATCAAGATCACCTAATAATTTAGTTACAAGATTATAATCCGTTTTGAAGTCGTCATCATCTTTTTTGATTTTTTTCTCGAACAAATAAAGTAAAAGTAATATGCGTTCCTCGTAAGAGAGCATAGTTTTAATAGACTTACGCATATCCTCTTTTTTTTCATTATTGATATCACT
The DNA here is from genome assembly GCA_014190535.1 of Bacteroidota bacterium. GTDB lineage: Bacteria > Bacteroidota > Bacteroidia > Chitinophagales > UBA10324 > BJGO01. Next base: position 8,968 of record BJGO01000094.1, read on the forward strand.
TTTATCTATAGTATGTATAATACTGACTATTATAGCAGGTATGTGCGTTGGAAAATCTTCAATCAATATCTTATGTAGCGGGATTTTAGGATCTTCAATACAATCTTTCAGTTGTTTTTTATCCTTAATATTTATTTTAATCTTTTGGTTAAGAAACTCTTTAATACCCTCTCTGCCAGATTGGGTTGTGGGGTGTTTATGACTATCGGTATAGTCGTAGTCTTCAATTGTATGCTGATACGATTGCAATAATATGGCGATAGATTGTTGCATAGATTGTTCGTTTACTTGTTTAAACGAAGAACGAACAACCCAAAGCGTAGCGGCTGCTATTATGGTGCCCAATACACCACCGATATAGTCTCCGAACGTACCATACTCAAATTTATTTTTTATGGAGTTCAGGGCTGTTATGTCTAACTCGCAGAATATAGGTATCAAGCTGAGTAGTAAGACCCATATAGTCCCATAGATAATCATTTTATTATTTTTCATCCTCTGTTGATTTGATTAGCTGATTATACCGGTTAACCGGTAGTGATTTTTTTGGGGTTTTTAGTTGTTCATACTTGCATATAAAAACTGAGCTATACCTAAACATAGTTTATTCCAGTTCTATTTTATCTATTTCGTTCATAGCAAACCTGTTCATAAAAGTAATTTTAAATAGCCCCATACTTCATCATACAAGAACAAATATAAAGCAACATCAAAAAAAATCCGGGCTTATATGCCACCCGGCTTGCTGTGTT
>BJGO01000095.1 GCA_014190535.1 Bacteroidota bacterium
TAAAACATTACTCTTTCAAAATTAGCCTTGATGATCATCTATACAAGATATTCTTTATCGATAATCGCATTAAACATCTACGGATTAACAAATGTCTGGGTTGCTAAATGCCTATAATATTTAATAGGGTTAAATACACTTTTGTTTGTTACAAATAATGTTAAATGAAACTCATAAGATGGTACTAATAAAGAGTATGATATTTTAATTATTCCTCTTGTTTACCAAAGTATCATAAAATGTAAGAGATAACTTCAGGTCAAGCTGAAATTAACTTGTCGATATAAATATAAAGTATTATTCTTTGGTAAACTGTTTGGTATATACTTCTCCGTTTTGAGTATAAACTCTTGCGAAATACATGCCTTTATCAAGTTCTTGTATATTAAGATCAATACGGTTGTTTTTATCAGATGAAAATAATTCTGTTTTTAACCGCTGACCTAATACATTATAAATCTCCATGCGTGTTGCTTTGATACTCGGATTAGCTATAACCGTAATAAACTCGCGAGCCGGAATGGGATAAATGGAAATGTCTTTTAAATTTTGCACTTTGCCAATTCCTGTTGCTTCCTGAGCCGTTACTACATAATACACGTTAAGATTGATGTTTTCATCATCAGTGCTGGTTACATTAATACGCACGGTACCTATACCCGGATTATTATTAGTGCGGGCAAGTACTTTCATTATTGATTCCTCATTAGCATTAAGAGAAAAGGTTTTTGTTGTTACTGATGGAATCCAGCAATTCACTTTATCGCAAAAGGAGGCTTCCCAGCCTGTGGGCAGGAATTCAGTTTTTGACCATTTGATGGTATATGCCATCGTGCCATTATTACTTATGTGATTGGTACAGGGAATATCAGCGCCATCATTGTAGTAACCACTGGCATATGCTGTATCAACATCAAAAACTACACTTTGGGCGTAAGTACAAAAAACAGCAGGGACAAATAAAATCAGTAAAAAAAACTTCTTCATGTAAAAATGATTTTTTCTCAATTCCCAAATATATAGATTATTGGAAACTATTCAAATTTAATTTTTTAATATTTCAAAAAAAATACAAACCAAAACACTATGTTTGTATGTAAATAAACAACTGAAAAAAATGAAAAAACTTTTACTTCTGCTATGCGGTTTGGCTGTATTTCAGTCCGGCATGGCTCAATTTAATGAAAATTTCGATGGCGTAACCCTATCTAACAACACAGGTAGTTTACCTGCAGGTTGGGTACAATACAATGTCGATAACCTGACGCCATATTCGTCACTAAGCTATATGGCTAACAACGCTTGGGTGGTTAGGGGTGCAACAGCTACCGGTACCTCAAATGCGGCAACAAGTATCTCTTGGTACAGTCCGGTTGGTCAGTCTGATGATTGGATGGTTACACCACAAATTAATATACCAACAACCAATCCGGTTTTATCATTTAAAGCGATGTCTCCTGACCAAAGCTTTCCTGATGGTTTTAAAGTTTACGTGTCAACCACTGGTAATACAGTAGCCGATTTCGCTGCAGCACCTTTACTTACAGTTGATGCTGCCCCCGGAACGTTTACATCTTACGGTATACCACTGCAGACATACGCAGGACAGCAGGTTTACATAGCTTTCAGAAATAACTCAACAGATAAATTTGTTTTATTCATTGATGATGTGAGTGTTCAGTCTTTGCCATCAAATAACATCTTTGTTACTTCAGCTAACATCAATCGCTTTGTAAAAACGAATACCAACAATAACATTACCGGTACAATTCAAAACCTAGGCGGTAACACAGTAACATCTGTTGATATGCAATGGTCGGATGGTACGAACAACTACAATCAGCAACTTAACGTTAACCTCGCACCTTTTGGAACTTACGATTACTCTTTGAATGCTAATCCATTCAATAAATCTGTTGTAGATGAATTTAACCTCAGCGTAACGGCTACCCAGGTTAACGGAAACGCAGATTCAGATCCAAGCGACAACTCCAAAACGGCAATTGTTAGCACGGTTAGTTCTATTAAACCTAAAAAAGTTTTGGTTGAAGAAGGAACAGGAACCTGGTGTGGATGGTGTCCTCGCGGTAAAGTGGCAATGGAATATATGTACGATAACTATCCTGATTTTATTGGTATAATGGTGCACAATGGTGATCCAATGACATTGGCTGACTATGATGCTAATATCCAAGTATCTGGTTATCCAGGTTGTCAGGTAGATCGTGACCTGGTTAATGCCGGAGTTTCTCAAACGGCATTCATGCAATATTATGATGCTTATAAAAATGTTACTCCTCCAGCTGAAATCAGCGCAACTGCATTTTTAAGCGGAACAACACTTGAAGTTAACGTGACTGCTAATTTTGTTACTAAAACAACCGGCGAATTCCGTATTGGTGCCATTTTAATTGAGAATGGAATTGTTGGAACAGGAAGTGGCTATAATCAAACAAATTACTATGCAGGTGGTGGAAACGGTAATATGGGTGGTTTTGAAGCTTTGCCTGATCCGGTTCCTGCAAGCCAAATGGTTTACGATTATGTTGGACGACTTCTTCTTGGAGGATACAATGGACAATCTGGTAGTGTGCCAGGGCCAATTGTAGATGGTTACAATGCAAACTATACCTTCAACATTCAGTTCCCTTCAAATGTTAGTTTTATGACGGCTAAAGTTGTACCTGTATTAATTGAAACCGCTACCGGACGTATCTGGAATGCAAACTCAACTGATGTGAAAACTTATTCAACTGTTGAATCTGTGGATTCTAAATTTGATCTTCAAGTTTATCCAAACCCAGCTTCCGGTTTGGTTAACGTGTCATTTAATCTGACTGAATCGAACAATGTAAATGTTCAGATATACTCTATGGACGGTAAAATCATTTCTGAAAAAACGGTTAATAACCTTCAAGGTCAACAAGTTATTCCAATCTCTATAGATGGATTAGCTTCCGGAAACTATATGGTTTCAGTAACAACAAACGAACAAAGCTTTGTTAAAATTCTTAGCGTAAAATAACATTCTGACATTTTTCAGTAAAAAAGCCATTGGGAGACCAATGGCTTTTTTTATTTGGTGTGTGTAAACTTATTTGCTTTACCGGCGTACAAGCGCACAGCTATTAGGGTAGATAATTTCATAATAGCTTGAAAAACAAATAGATGAGAAACACCTGATGGAGCGTTATTACGCCAATATTATATATAAGTACCCCACACAATGGCGTCATGTCTTTTTGTCGGAAACCGAGCTTATGCATTACGGAGAACTTCTGGCCGGAGGAATCAAACAACTGGTTCCTGCCGATCTGATTGAGATATACTTCAATGAGCATAATCAACCTAAACTTTTTTATTCATCCATAGCCGCATCCGATAAGCGAACAAATAAAATCAGTCAACGCCTGGCGGGATATGTTGCACTCTCTCAGGAGACTTTCCGATTTCCTTACTACAATAAAGATAAATACCCGGATATAAAATATTCCGATGTACTGGAATTAGGTAAATCATTTATCGCCCTTCCCTTGTTCTATAATCATGAGTGTGTTGGTACGGTAAATATTGCATCGGCTGTTCCCCAGGTGTTTCGTGATGATGTTGTTCCACATTTGTACACCTATATTTCACAGTGGGATGTACTTTATAAGTCTTTACTCGCCAAGCGGGAAATAATCAGCACGGCACTACAGACATTGGATTATTTCAATTCAATGACTCATCCGGTTTTTGCAGTGCAAAAAGACTGCAAGCTAGTTTATCGTAATGATGCCTTTATGCAATTTATACTTGAGCACTATAAACGGCACTATGAACAAGATATTACCGCTTTAGATCAGTTGGTAGGGCACGACTTTCCGGAGATGGAATTACTTATGCAAGAGGCATGGCGAAATGGTGAAGCAAGTATCGAAAAGAATTATCTCGTGGCGGGAAAGGAGTTGTGGTTTGGCATTGATGCCTATAAACTCCACGATAATGTATTGTTTATATACCGATTATTGAAAAAGCCTGTGGCATTGTCGGTTCGTGATGAACATTCATATCAAATACTATACGAGCAATTGCCTTTTGTGGTATTACTCACCGATCGTAACTCTGAAATATTATTCCATAATAACTACCTCACAAAAATATTAGGGCGTGAAATCAAGGGTTCATCTTTACTGGAATTCATAGATACATCAGAGATAAAAAAATATTTCCGATTGATTACGGATGCTCTGCATAGCGATCTGCAGGATATTCCTATGACCTTAACCTTACAAATCGATAAAAATAAATCTAGTTCATTCAGCGGATACCTGAAGCGTATCAATTACAGGAATGATAATGCCTTGGTGTTTTTTGGTACAGATATTCTCAGGGAAGGCGCCCTAATGAATAATTACCTCTCCATTAGTCCTAAGGATGTTTTTGAGATGATACCCATAGGTATTGCTGTATTAAATGAACAACTCAATACAACATATATCAATTCTGTTTTTACGGAAATTACCCGATATGAACTGAGTGAATTACCGGGCCTTCCGCTTACCGATATTTTATTTGAACTGGATCAGGCCAATCAACTTATGCCTCAGATTGTTGTCCTGGCAACAGGAGATAGTATACATCGGATTATACAACTTGAATCCAAATATCACGAGTATAAAAGTGTGTTGCTCACGATTAGTCCGTATACGAATAATGAGGATCGAGGCTATATCTTGTCCGTGTATGATATCACCGAATTAGAGAAAGAAAAGAAACACATTCAGGAGCAGGCGCAGATTGCAGTTGATGCGCAGCTTGCTGAGGAGCAATTTCTGGCCCGCATGAGTCACGAAATACGAACTGCGATGAATGGTATCATAGGATTAACAAATGTTATGATTCAAAGTGGACTGAGCGGAGAACAGCGCCAGTTTTTGAATCTGATTAAACAATCTACCGATAATCTGTTGGTGATTATCAATGACATCCTTGATTTATCCAAAATCAAATCCGGTAAAATGCAGTTTGAAGAGGTGCCGGTGCAATTGAAGGTACTTTTTGAGAATTTATATTCTATTGTATTATCAAAATTAGGGGCCAAGGAGATTCACTTAAAACTGGATTTTGATCAGGATATACCGACACAGTTAAATACTGATCCCACTCGTATCAATCAGATACTGCTTAACCTGTTAGGTAATGCTATAAAATTTACCGATCGAGGCCAGATAACGTATTCCGCCAAACTACTTGGGAAACAGGACGACAAGGCACGAATACTTATAGAGGTTTCAGATACCGGTATTGGTATAGACGATAAAAATATCGATCTGATATTCGATTCTTACAAACAAGCCGAGTCTGATACAACACGAAAGTATGGTGGCACCGGCCTTGGATTACCCATTGTAAAGCAACTGGTAGAGCTGATGGGAGGACATATTTCGGTGCGAAGTGCGTTAAACAAAGGCACCACATTTTCTATTGAATTACCGTTAACCATTAGCGAGGAGCAGATCGTTCAAGCTGAAACCGAATCCAAAGGTCCCGACATTCCGGAGGGTATTCGAGTATTGGTAGTCGATGATAATTACATTAATCGTTTACTCGTTGTCCATTTGTTGAAAGCGAAAGGATTTGATGTGTTGGAAGCTTCAGGTGGTTATGAGGCCCTGGATATACTTCAGGAAGAGGATATAGACCTAATACTGATGGATATTTCTATGCCTGATATTGATGGATTTGAAACAACGCGTATCATTCGTAAATCGGATAAAGCCTATATCAGACAAATTCCGGTAATTGCTATGACGGCCCATGGTTTTCAGGATCAGATTCGTAATGCCCGTGAGGCTGGTATGGATAACTACATCGTTAAGCCTTTTAAGCCCGAGCAGTTATATCAGTTGATTATTGATCAACTTGAAATAAGCCAAGAGCCTACTAATCAAGATGGCCATAACGAGCAGTCTGACAAGATAAGCCAACAGGTTCATCATACACCAAAGCGAAATTATAATTTGGCTTTTCTGGAAGATTATTACGATCACGAACCCGGTTTTATAAACAACATCCTAAAATTATATGTGCATGACACTCCTGAAATGCTTCAAGAGATGACAGATTGTATTACAAATAATGATTGGAAACAATTCAAGGCATTGGCTCATAAAATCAAAACGAATATAATGATGATGGGCATAGCACCTGTAGATGAGTTTTTTAAAGCATCCTCTGCTATGGATCCTATGGATGCAAATCAGGCATCGATTAAAGTTAAATTTCAGGTATTTAAAGAAATTGTAACAGATGCCCTTGAGCAAATAAAAGCAGATCGTAAACTTTAGTAGTTAAACGAACCTGCTATTTGATCTAGGGTTCAAAGATTTCAATCTTACGTTCCACTTCTATAAAATCGCTGAACTTACCCAGAAACTTGGTGGCACGAACGGTTCGGTCATCTATCCAGTGATAATTTCCTCCACGCGGCTTACCGAATATGATGCCGTGATATTTAAAACCATTATTGACTAACCATATCTCCGTATTTGTACGATGTGCTTCGGTGCGTGCCGTGAAAAAAGTAATGATATGACCTTCATCGTACCATTTATTGATATACTCCTGAGCACCGGGAATGATAGCGGCTGTGAGCATGCGCTCAGGTTCTTCGTTAGGTATGTCTTCGCAAACGGTACCGTCAATGTCTATGAGAAAGTTCTTGATATGTGTAGGTAACACCGGGCTACCATGAGTACCGTCGGGGTTAAAGGTTTCTTTTAAATCAACCATGGGTTAAAACAGTATTAAAAATATGCTGCAAAGATATTGGCTTGCATAAAGGGTGATGTAAAATTTTATTAACGCATGAAGTATTTTAAATTTGAACCAATGACCACCGACCTAAATCAACTGTATGATGAAGCCATTCACTTGCCTGAACTCTATTATACTAACCGTGATGAGTTTGAAAGACTGTTAGGCCATATCGAATCAGGTGTTTATGACTTATTGATGAACAACAGCGAACATCTGGCATGGTTGCTCTATCGAATAGACGTGCGTGAAAAGGACAGCAAGAAAGCCTTTGAAGAATCGGATACCCATAAAATAGCATCTGCACTTACACAACTGATTGTGCAACGACTGCTAGAGAAATACGAATCCCGTAAACAACATCCACCGGTTGGTGGGGACTATTAATCACCTGATCAACGTTACATTCCCTCTCTCCACTCTCTGCTCGCTGCTGAGTACATCGGTGTAAGTGGCTACCCACTGGTAGGTTGCCATCTCGCAAGGCGAGCTATGCAAGCTGGTGTACCCACAGGCACCCAACTATAGGTTACTGCGTTAACAGGGCAGGGTATAGTTAGATTAAGTTTTTCTCCGCTGCATACAGTGTAATCATCAATTTCAGGAGCAAGCCGGGTTAAACGAAAGTTGTCGAAGACATAACCGCCTTGTTCGTTAGCTGACGCATCATTTACATAGTATCGAAAACCAATGTTTGTTGCATCTGCTATCGTGTAATTTCCAAAAGATGCATTAGGTATATCTATGCAATGAGTTTGATGCATGCAATCGCCGGTTTCAAAGCTTAAAATAGGAGCATTATTGTTGTTAACACTCGTAGCCCATATACTTTTAATATTTGGATATGCAAAACTAGGGTCAACTAAACTGAAATTTACACATAGCCTGTAAGGCGCAAAATTGTAACAGTGCGTGATTCCAAAATCATATTCTAAAATATATTTTCCTTGATAGACAGGATTATTTAAAGAGCCGACTATTTCAGATAGTACATGCATCGAGACATATCTGTTGTTGGAGTTTAAATTAGTAGGGTCATAGAAATCATAGGTATTCAGGACACCATCACTAACATAATTTGTCGGAATTCCAAGTGATGTAGTAGATGGATTGCTACAGCTTGAAACAAAAGTAGGAGTATAGGATTTGTCGAGTATTTGAGCATAATAGCTGTTGGTAAACTCAGAGCCACATATATCCTTATTTTTTGCTGAAAACCAGCAGGGTACTATGCTTTCATATGAATTGTTAATTAACTGGAATGTATAAAGAGTTGGAGCAATCAGTCCTTGTTCAAACCCTCCATTATTAATTAAGTTGCAGGTGCTTGATTCACAAGAAGATTTATTAAATGCATCAAATGAATAAATAGAAAAAGTGTCAGTTTGGTTTTTATACACAGAAAGATAGTATGTAATCCCTATTGTCGTATTTGGTATAAAGTATCTGTTATATCCGGAATCAATGGTGTATAAGATAATTCTGTTAAGCTGGTTGCAACTACCGCTGTAGATGATAATTGAATCTAAGGAACTGTTCCAATTATTAATATCTATTAGTTTGTTACCGGTATTTGAACTAAACTTAAACCAACTTACCGCAGAACTATCATTTACAAGAATTAATGTGTCGGTGATATCCGTGCTGCTACTGCAGGTGTTTTGTGCATTTGAAAATATTGGAGCAATCAAGAGTAAGAAGATTATAAACAACCAAGAGTTATGTCTTCTCTCTGTATCTCTCTCTCTCTCTCTCTCTCTCTCTACATTGATGCTGGTTTCAGACTTTGGAAACCAAATTGAGTTTGTGTCGAAATGTTTGATAGTATATGTGGTTTTAGTGTTTTACTTTGTAAAAGCAGGCTTTGCTAATGAACTGTTTACGCGTGCTGTTGAACTATGAATTTTGCCTTCTCAACTATAATACACAAATAATCGAATACAAATGGGAGAATTGTAAAGGGAATGTAAAAATTGTCGCACAATACTTTATTATAGAATCGGTCTATTAACCAATCAATAATATCAATACCAGTATCATTACTTAATTTAGCCTTCTCAATTTTCATCTGATGAAACTCATTTCTTTTTTATACGAAGAACAAGACCACCTTGGATTTTTAGTTGATAGTAATGTATATCCTGTCCGCGAAGTGGACTGGAATCTCCCCGATAATATGCAGTTGTTTTTATACTCCTGGGAGGATGTCATCGAGCACGCAAATAACTTTTACGAACTTATAAAACAAGGCGAAGTAAAACATGTAAAACCCATACCTATAGAAAAATTAAACCTGCTTGCTCCGGTGCCCAACCCCACCAGTATGCGCGATGGCTATGCTTTTCGTCAGCATGTGGAAGCGGCCCGCCGCAACCGTGGTGTGGAGATGATCCCGGAGTTCGACGAGTATCCCATTTTTTATTTCACCAACCATAATGCGGTGCAAGGTCCCGGCGACATAGTGTGTATGCCCGATCATTTTCAGCAACTTGATTTTGAACTGGAAGCTGCTGTGGTAATCTGTAAAAAAGGCCGCAACGTGCGCGCTGAAGAAGCCGACGACTACATTGGCGGTTACATGATTATGAATGATATGAGTGCCCGTGCTTTGCAAATGGAAGAGATGAAACTCAATTTGGGACCTGCAAAAGGAAAAGATTTTTGTACCGCTATTGGTCCTGTGTTGGTTACCCCCGACGAACTAGAGCAGTATAAGATTCCCGCAAAACCCGGCCACATCGGCAACAACTACAATCTGGAGATGACCTGCCGTGTGAATGGCAAAGAAGTATCGCGCGGCAATGTGGGAGATATGGACTGGACCTTTGCAGAGATTATTGAACGTTGTGCTTAT
>BJGO01000096.1 GCA_014190535.1 Bacteroidota bacterium
GAGGAAAATATCATGGAGGAGGCAATCGGCTCACAAATCAGTGACTATCTTATTAAACCGGTAAAGTCGAATCAGATTTTACTATCTCTTAAAAAGTTACTGGAGGGCAGGCAACTGATCAGCAGTAAGACAACATCCGCCTATCAACAGCAATTTCAGCAGTTAATGATGCAATTGAGCAGTGGGCTGGATTATCAGGAATGGGCTGAGGCGTATCGTAAATTAATTTATTGGGAGTTGGAGATGGATAAGTCAAAATCAGCGGAGATGCGCGATGTGCTGAATATGCAGAAAAAGGAGGCGAATACTGAATTCTTCAAGTTTATCAATAAAAACTATCTCTTGTGGATGAAAGATGATCAGAAGGCACCGGTTATGTCGCATACGCTGTTTAAAAAGAAAGTATTTCCTTTAGTACAGCAGGATGTACCTACGTTTGTTTTCTTAATAGATAATCTGCGTTACGACCAATGGCGTATCATACAACCGGCTTTAACAGATTTATTTCGCCTTGCTGATGAAAGCTATCATTACTCTATATTGCCGACAACAACACAGTACAGCAGAAATGCCATATTCTCCGGATTAACTCCCCTGGATATTGAAAAGAAGTTTCCTAACTATTGGTTAAATGATGAAGAAGAGGGAGGTAAGAACAAGCATGAATCGGATTTTCTTGCCGATCAAATTATCAGAAATAAACTCAATATCAGACATAGTTATACCAAGGTGGTATCATCAAATGATGGGAAGCAATTGGTCGACAATATTCTTAATTTATGTAATAATCAGTTGAATATTATTGTGTACAACTTCGTGGATTTACTTTCACATGCCCGCACCGAAATGCAGGTGCTCAAGGAACTTGCCGGTGATGAAACCTCCTATCGGTCGATTACCTGGAGCTGGTTTCAGTATTCGCCATTGTTTCAGGCTATGCAACGTTTGGCCGATAAAAAAGTAAACATCATCATTACCTCCGATCACGGTAGCATAAGGGTTAAAGAACCATCAAAGGTGATCGGCGACCGCGAAACCACTACCAATCTGCGGTATAAACACGGTCGTAATCTGAACTATAATAAAAAGGATGTGCTCGAGGTGCGAAACCCCAACGAGGCGAAACTGCCTCAGCCACACGTAAGCTCATCGTTCATTTTTGCCAGGGAAGATCTCTTTTTTGTTTATCCCAACAATTATAATTACCACGTAAATCATTACAAAAATACGTTCCAGCACGGCGGCATCAGTATGGAAGAAATGATTTGCCCGTTTGTGGTACTGACCAATAAGTAAAGGCTTTACCTGAGCAGGGTTACATTGCCATTTTTAATAAAGGTTTCTCCGTTAGCCAAACGAACCGTTACGGTATATACATATACGCCAACGTTAGCGGGTATGCCTTTAAACGTGCCATCCCATCCGTTGTTGACACCGGCAGACTCGAAAATCAATTGGCCCCATCGGTTATATATTTTTAGATCAACATTGCTAAATGCTCCTGATGAGATGACGCGAAATACATCATTTAATCCATCACTGTTTGGAGAAAAAGCGTTGGGTATATCGATGCAATAATTTACCGTAATGGAAGTAACCGCTGTGTCAATACCACCGGTGTCGGATACAATCAACAATATGGAATACGTGCCGTCAAGTTCGTAACAGATATCGGGAGGTGTAACTCCTGAATGAGATGAGGGCGTTGCGCCATCAAATGTCCATTCATAGGTGGCATTAATGGAAGCCGAGCTCTCATTGGAAATACGTACACATTCACCCGAGCAAATTACATCTTCAGCAGTACTGAATTTTGCGAGTGGGGGAGTTTGGCAGTCATCAATGAATAAGCTGAGCGACAAACTGTCTTTCTGCCCGTCGGGATTGGTTACAACTAATTTAACAATTGCTATACCTTGTATAGCAAAACATACCGAACCGGGATCCAGTGTTGATGATAGCCATGGTGTACCATTTTCAAAGGACCAGGAGAATGTGGCTCCGTTTTCATAGGTACTGAAATTGTTGAAACTAACGCAGTCACCTATACAGATTGAATCGGCACTCACGGTGAAATTGGCAACCGGTGGTGGAATGGTACAATCAATTACGGTGATAACCTGCGTTACGGACGCATTTCCACAAGAATTCGTTCCGCTTAAGCTAAGGATGTGCGAACCTAATCCCAAATCAGAAGCCTGAATGGTTATGGTGTTGACATTATTTATCGGAGGATTATTTCCAAATGACCAGCTATACGTTACGCCGGTTTCAATATTGCTGTTTGAGACCACTGTACTATCAGTTAAACACAACAGGGTATCGGTGATATTAAATTGTATATCCGGTAAAGGAGTGTTTGCCGGCTCTGTGATGCTGATTGTGTAACTGCCGGTGCAGGAGTTGGCATCGGTTATGGTCACGGTGTAATCGCCTGCGGTGAGATTACTGATTTGTGAGCCACTATTTCCTGAACTCCAGGAATATGCATAAGGAGCAGTGCCGCCGATTGCGATAATTGAGATAGCACCATCATTATCTCCTGTACAGGAGCAATTCGTCAGGTTTAATGTGTCTATGGCAATGGTTGGACAAACGGTGCAAGGTTGCAGATTGCCGATATTAAACAGTGTTGTGGTAGCCGCATTATCGGTAATCTGAAATTCAGTAATGCCATTTGGTATAGATGCATTTGTTTGTGTGGAGAATACAACCCATTGCTCAGGTGTATCGCAGGAGGTAGCAGGAAAAAATCCATTGAGGCACGTGCCAAAAAACCACGTATATCCGCAGGCCGTGCATTCAGCCTCATTAGTGATTGGGGTACTGGTGGCGGGTTGAAAATAAGACCAGGAGTATGGGGCAATTCCGTTTGACACCGTAACGGTACCATCCGGTTCAATGCAGGCAGTTAAATCCTGGCAAGGACTGATAATCATTTGGATACTATCTGCACCACAGGGTAATGTATAGATAATCGTATGTGTGCCTACACCGGCAAGCGACGGGTTAAATAAGCCGCCTGATGAAACTCCGGGACCACTCCACGTTCCGCCTGCGGTAGCCGCAGTTAACTGAACCGAGGCACTTGTACTGCATAAATTAGAAGCCGGACATATTGAGGCATCACAGCAGTTTACAGTAAGTACACCACAGGCACTCACATTAATAGATTGGATATATCCGGTTCTGTTGCCGGATGACGAATTACCGGTACTTCCTGCGGCAATAAGTTCACCTCCTGAATTAACGTGCACATCATACACGTTAAATGACGTTGGGTACGAAGCAATCAGATTCAGATTAGCATCAAATTTAGAAACACCATTCTGAGAGCCTACATAGATGTTGCCACAATCATCGATATCTATGCCGCTGTTGTTGGCTGAGTTTTCACCAAGTGCCGGAGAGTTACCTCCCCCCGGTATTGGGGCACTGAGAATAATGGAACCATCAGCTAGATTTCTCTTGTGTACGCTTGTGCCGTTCTGAGTGTACAGAAACTGATTGTTTGCTTTAATTGCGCAGATGCCGGAATTATCGAACCGATAGTTTTCGCACTTATAACCAAAATTATACGTGCTACTGTTTTTAAAAATTAGACTGCTACCCGAGCTACATAGCGATAAATTTTGATTAAACGCTCCGATGGTATCCTGAGTTAAAAAATAAAATTTGCCATTAGGTGATGAACAGATACTTCGAACTTCTTCAATACTTGGTGGTATGCTGAAAACCTGCCCCTGGGTAAAGTTCTGTGTGCTAAGGATATTTCCGGAATTTACATCAATATCAAAAACGGAGGCCAAAAGCTGTAAACCGGATCCACCGGTTCCTCCAACAATTAATTTGCTCTGGTCGCAATTAAATGAAATACTCCAGAATTCATAACTGGATAATAAACCTCCGGGACTTGTGTTATTCCACTGAAGTACAGCTGAGGTGTTGATTTTTTGAATTTGGGCCGTTGATCCGGCCGTAACATAGCAGTTGCCGGCATCATCGGTTGCGAAGGTGCCAAGCCATACACTTGAGGTATCATAGGGCGTGTTATAAGTCCATTGCAGTGTTCCGGCAGCATTGTATTTAAGCACCTGCATGGGCTCTATACCACCGATCACATAGACATTACCGGTGGCATCACGTTCACATTCCCAAATGCATTTCCAGCTGGTATTAAAGTTGGGTGTCTGAACCCAGGGATCAATCGTTATTTCGGCGTTGTGCTGATAATCGCCAATACTAAACTGAATTTGCCTTGTATTTTTTGAATGAAACACTATAGGTATTTGCTCTTGACTCGCGGTATAAAATGCAAGCGGGTTATGATCAATGATATCTCCGAATCGGGTAGGAATGTGAACTGCGCCATCTTTAATTGTAATATCTCTGCTGTAAATGGATTCTATTAATGATAAATCAGCTCCTGGCTTTATTTGATACGTGTATTTGTATCCGCCATCTTCGTGAATGTTAACATACATGTCAATACCCGGATACAGTTCGTGATATGTTAGTTGTTTAAATGCCGGTACGTAGCTGATATTCTTATACTCATGATTATCGCGAAACGTGTAACTGTGATAGGCCGTTGACTTCTCAGCTGTTTCAATTGTTGGAGTGGATGCGTGATTCCAAGTCATCCATACACGGTCTGATTCGAACAGATATTTACCGGAGATATACGCCCAGCTGTCTTGTTCTAAATCAGCATAAGCATTGATTTGTTTCTTTTGTTCTGCGCGTTCGCTTTTTGGAACTTTGTTGCTATTTAAGAAGTAGTAAACAATTCCTTTTTCACCAAATAATATTTTCGTGGTGCCCTCATCTAAGGCATATCGTATTGGTCCACTTTGTTCGCAGGCATACTGATCAAACTGACCTTTGTTCTCAATAAATTCTTTTCCCCGCTCCGGAGATTGAAGCCATTGCTCCTGCGCTTTTGCGTCAGTGGATATTGATATCTCTGAAAGGATTAATACTAAAGTGAGTAAGGGTAAGAAATTCGTCATGACAACGAATATAAGCATTGTTAAAAAAAACAATTAAAGTGCCCGGGGTGAGACTCGAACTCACAAGGGAAATCCCAACGGCTTCTGAGACCGCAACGTTTACCAGTTTCGCCACCCGGGCATAAATGGGTTTGCGAAAATAATCTTTTAACTGAAATATTCAGTTTTATCTACAGTACCTATCATCATAGCCGTTAAGATTTTTTGTTTAACAGAAATGCCATTTTTTTACTGATTAAGTTCTTGGCATAAACCGGAGCTAAGCGGCTTAGCTTATCCATAAATGAGGCATCAGAACCGATAACTACTCTGAAAATATTTTTTTCAATGGCTTCAATAATTAATCCGGCCGCTTTAGACGGGTGCATACTTTTAGCTTTAGCTCTAACTGCAGGGTCTATATCTATACTAACGCCCGAATTAGCTGTGATATTAGTTTCTATTGCCCCCGGAAATACAATAGTAACACCTACACGAGTTTGTTCCAGTTCGGCACTGAGAGCCTCAGTAAATAATTTAACAGCAGCTTTAGATGCTCCATAAACTGCTTGTCCCGGAACGGGTAAGAAACCGCCCATACTGGATACATTGAGGATATGTGCTTCGGGGCGTTCTAACAAAAGTGGCAGAAACGACTTGGTCAGGTAAACGGTTCCATAAAAGTTAACATTCAAGATATGTTCAATGGTATCATACGTGAGATCATTGATTTTTATAAAAGGCTGAATGATTCCGGCGATATTCACTACGGCATCTACCTGTCCGTGAAAGGCAATAACATCAAGCACCAGCTGATCAATAGCCCGGCGATTGCTGATGTCAGCTACATGAAGGCTTAGCGTTCTTTCATTGGGATTAATTATCGATTTTGTCTCATCGAGAAAATGATTATTCAGATCAACAGCCGCTACGCGGGCACCTTTTCGGACGAGTTGAATGACCGTTTCTCTGCCGATGCCGTTTCCGGCACCCGTAACAACAATTACTTTATTTTTAACGAACATGGTTGAATGTTTAAATTAATAATGATCAGGCAACATTGACCCCAAACAGATAGCCAACCAAAGCAGTAAGGCCCATGGCTACTGTTCCCCAAAAGGTAATACGAATTACCGCTTTCCAAATGCCGGAGCCACCTGTTTTTGCTGATACCGAGCCCAATATGGCCAGGGATATTATAGCGCAGGCGTAGAGGATATATTCAGTGTATGGAGTAGGTGCAAGGAACGTAACAATCAATGGGAGTAGTCCGCCTGCAGTAAACGCGGCCCCCGAGGCAAATGCCGCTTGTATCGGTTTTGCCTGTGATGTTTCGGTGATACCCAGTTCATCACGCATATGCGCATCCAGAGCATTATGTTCGGTAAGTTCTTTAGCTACGAGCATTGCGGTGGCTCTCTTTAAGCCCCGACGTTCATAGATTTCAGCCAATCGTTCAAGTTCAAATTCCGGCGTCTCCTGCAGTTCGATGCGCTCACGTTCTATATCAGCCTGTTCAACATCAGTTTGTGAACTTACGGATACATATTCACCGGCGGCCATCGACAAAGCCCCGGCAACGAGCCCGGCTAATGTGGCTATAATGATCTCATCCGTTCCACCCCCGGCGGCAGCTACACCGATTGCCAAACTGGATACGGAAATAATGCCGTCGTTGGCACCAAGCACTGCGGCTCTCAACCAATTACTGCGTGTGATATAATGAACGGCTAAATAGTTTTCGGGAATGGTACTCATTTACCTGCATTTTAGTTCAGGTAAATAAACATAATTTTCTGTTGCGATTATATGATTAAAATCGTACTCTGAATTCGGCAGTTAGAATAACATTGCGGGTTAAACCGTCGGGTCTGAAGTTGCGAGCATAAACCGGAACACCGGCATTCAATTGAAATACATGTTTCTCGCTCAGTTCATAATCCCAGTAGAAATTAGTATTTACCGTAAGGCCATCCGAGTTCTCAATATTCGTGCGACTGCCATTTTCATTTATATAGGAATCCTCTCCCAGATGATAAACAGCTAATAGCCCGGGTGAGAAGAGTCCGCGTTTTGATGTTCGAATATTCGTATACGCCGCACGAAACATCACATCGGCTTTACGGATATAGTTGTTTGTTGAAATAAAATCTCGCAGTGGCGAATCTTCGGGATAAAAAGTATTCAGGTAGGCGTTATTATTCTGTGTGATCGGTTGCTGATAGGCGGCTACAAATTGCCATTTATTCCAAAACCAGGAGATTCCCGAAATGAAATCATACGTACCTAAGCTGGACTGATAATCCATTGGTAAAGGCGCATCATTATATAAGCGGTTGCCATCGGATAACGGTATCTTAATTCCATTAGTGAAGCGGATTTGTTTTCCCAACCGCACACCGGCGGTTACAAATACATCGCCCAAACCAATAACACTTACTTCATTGCCGGTTTGAGCCAATGAAGTCACTTTGACATTGACATTTACGTGCTTTCCGATGAGTCGGTCAAACTCGTTGTAATGACCAAAGATGAAAATTCCTTTTGCACCTAACCCACCGAATGCACCTAACCTAATTTGATTTTTAAATAAATTGACGCTGTCAGATGGCTCGGGTTTTAGATTATTCAAGGAACAAAATCCGGCATCACTGCATCCTTGCGCTCTTGCATATTGATAGCTGAATAATAAATATAAAATGATTGTAACTGATGAGTATCGTTTCATAAAGTTTAAGAGTGGCTTGCGTTTAGTAAAAATAATTTTGCAAGTTATTTAATGATTAACAAAATGATCGATGTGAAGTTTGTTAGCGTTTAGTTACTTGTTTTTAATAAAATGAAATTTTATTCCTGAATTAAAACTAAGAGGCATATTCGGACGGTAACCCTGGGGCAAATTGGCTACAATGGCGCTACTGTTGGTCAGGTTATTTATCAGGATAAACAAGGTGAGCACATCAGAAATCTGATAATTTGCTGTAACATCGATGATACTGAAATCTGACAGGGCGTTAACATCGCCGGCAGGAATGTGATACTGTGGAAATACGAGTTCGCCCTGTCCGGGCTTTGTGCGCGTGATTCCGGTATAGCGCCAGGTGATGTTTGCCTGTATGGATTTCGTTTCAAGAGATAAACCGGCAGTGAGCATATGTGGGGTAACAAATGGGATAAAATCGTATTGATGAATAACGCCATTTCCCCAATCACCACCCGCGTTGGTGAAGTTTTCCATAAATCGGGCATCGGTGAACGTATAGGTCAGCATAGCCGGAAGTGCTATTGCGTTATTGCTCTTCCAAAGCCGAAGAACATCTATGGTCATATTGAGTTCAAATCCTCTGATCAGGGCATTTCCTGCATTAAACATATCGCCTGTTCCGGCACCACCTCCTGAAAGGTTGTCGGAGCCAAGAATATTTTCATAGAAATTCATAAAAAGGGAAGATTGAAGATTCATGCCATTACGTTCCAGGCGCAATCCGCTTTCATAATTCGTGGATGTTTCGGATATGGCTTGAGACATAGACGGGTTAATTGCAGGCATACCTGGAGGTGAAAACCCTTTATGAATTCCTCCGAAAAGATTCAGCTGTTCATTGAAGTAGTAATTAAAACCGATGCCGGGAAGTAATAGGTTTAAGCTATTGGTAGCTCGTACTAAATTTATTCCGGTGCGCATTGCATCGTCACTGCCATAGTTACTGAATCTGAAATTAATTTTTTCATAGCGTAGCCCGGGACTTAGTTTTAAACCCTTGTATCTGAAGTCATAACTGATAGATGCCGCAAAACTCTCTGCATCACGTATCTGATTTTCTCTGTTCCCATTCGGACCGATCGAAACGAGTTGCATCTCGCCTCCGGACATAGTATACTCCGATAGCGTTGCTCTCCGATCAGCCTGATCCGTATGATAACGAATACCCAAATGAAACTTGTGAGCCGTTTTATTTGTGTTGAACTGATAACTCGCATAGCTTTGAATACCACTGGAATAATAGGTGCGGGCCGCATTTTGATATGCAACGGGTCCGGATGCTATTCCCTTCATCATCAGGTAGGATAATTGATAATCTTCAGGGTTATTAATAATATTGGTCAGGGATATTCCATCGGCAGTATTTGCTCTGCCCCAATCTCTGAATGTAGTTGAATAATAAATCGTGGATGATAGGCTCAACCCTTTTACAGGTGAAATAATATGGTGTAACGAATAGTGGCCGTGCGTTAAATCGAGTTGATCGCGTTGAGTAATCGCATATCGGTAATAAGGATTCAACTGATAATCGGAATAAGTAAGTCCAAGATAGGTCTCTTGTGCATCTTCCGATACGTTAACGAATTTGAATGTCAGTGATTGCTGTAATTTATTTTTGGTTTGTGTGTGCCACCGGAGTTTACCCATAATGTCTCGTCGGGTAAAACCGGTTGGATCACCTGAATCAAGTTCTTTAAAACCTCGGGTAGCCCAGTGATTTGCGTCGATCAGGTAATCAAAATGATTATAGCTATTGCCCAAGCGTAATCTGAACTGAGTCGTATTGAAACTGCCGTAGCCTAACGATGTGTGTATTTGAAATGATTCCGGTATTTGATGTGTAATC
>BJGO01000097.1 GCA_014190535.1 Bacteroidota bacterium
GAAGTTGCCAGTGGAGGAAACGACAGTTGGTGTGAGGCTTTGTGCCCTGATGTGTGCACTGAAAAGCACGAATAAAATGACAGGAATTATTTTCATGGGTTATGTAGTTGAACGCAAAATAAGGTCCCTTAATTTACAGATATTTGTATAGTTAATAACAATTATGATGAGTAAAGACAATTTTTTGCAACAATTTAAAATAGAGTACAACGTTCCGGGGGAGTTTATAGAAATTGGTGCGGCTATGTACGAAGGGGTTTGTCTGAACGATTGTATCGTTCGCCTCCCCATTAAAACCTTTAATCGTCATGGCCTCATTGCCGGAGCAACCGGAACAGGTAAAACAAAATCACTGCAACTCATTGCCGAGTCCTTATCAAAGAAAGGCGTTCCTGTACTTTTGATGGATATCAAGGGCGACCTTAGTGGCATTGCTAAAGCGGCTCAGCCCAATGAGCGTATTATGGAACGCATACATAAAATCGGCATGAATTATCAGCCGTCGGATAACAGCGTAGAGTTTTTAACGCTATCTAAACAGCCCGGAACCCGACTTCGGGCCACGGTATCTGAATTTGGGCCACTGCTCATTTCAAAAGTACTGGGTTTAAATGATACTCAACAAGGTATCGTTGCTTTACTCTTTAAATATGCCGATGACCGTAAATTGCCGCTGTTGGATTTAAAGGATTTTAAATCGATGCTGAACTATATCAATGGAGAGGGTAAATCTGAAATACAACAGGAGTATGGCGCTGTTTCGTCAAGCAGTATTTCAACCATCCTTCGAAAAGTTATTGAGCTCGAACAGCAGGGGGCCGAATTATTTTTTGGAGAACCGTCATTTGAAATCGACGATCTGGTCAGAAAAGATATTAATGGCAGAGGAATCATTTCCATATTGCGTTTAACAGATATTCAGGATAAACCCAAGCTGTTCTCAACTTTTATGCTTTCGTTACTCGCCGAAACATACAATAAAATGCCGGAGATCGGTGATCAGGATAAACCCAGACTATGCATATTTATTGATGAAGCACATCTCATATTTGATGAGGCTTCGAAGCAATTATTGGATCAGCTCGAAACAACAATCAAACTCATACGCTCCAAAGGCATAGGCATTTTCTTCATCACACAAACGCCAACGGATATTCCCGCGGCGATACTCAGTCAGCTGGGTTTGAAAGTGCAGCACGCCCTGAGGGCTTTTACGGCACTGGATCGGAAGGCAATTAAAAGTGCATCTGAAAATTTTCCTATATCTCCATACTATAAGACCGATGAATTACTACTTTCGTTAGGAATCGGAGAAGCCTTGGTTACTGCATTGAACGAAAAAGGCATACCAACCATGCTGACCGCTACGATGATGGCTCCACCGGCATCGCGAATGGATGTGTTAACGGAGGACGAATTACATATGATTATTAGCCGCTCATCGATTGCTTCACATTATAATCAGGTTATTGATTCGGAGAGTGCCTATGAACTGCTTAGACGTAAAATGGATGCCGATGAACAAAAAGATGAACCTTCGAAGTCTGTAAAAAAGGAGACCACAACTACATCCGGCACATTGGAAAAAGTGTTAAAGAGCCCGGTTGCCCGGAGTGTGGCTACCGCCATTGCCGGGGCCTTAACCCGAAGTCTGTTAGGCGTAATGGGTGTTTCAACGCGTTCCCGACGCAAACGATAAGTTGTAAATGAATACGCCCTATGACTATGCAACATCTGTAGCGCTTGTGCGAAGTGGTTCGGACTACTTTGATCGCTGTTGTCAATTGATCGATCAGGCAACTCAGAGCATTCATCTGCAGACCTATATTTTTACTTCAGATCACACCGGGCAACGAATAAAAAAACAACTTATTCAAGCGGCTCGACGTGGCGTAAAAATTTTTTTATTGCTCGACGGATTTGGATCTAAGGATCTGGAGGAACAGGATATTGCTGATCTTAAATCAAATGGCATCTCAATTCGTTTTTTCTCACCCTTATATAAGGATCGTCCCTTTCGTATTGGTCGTAGATTACATCATAAATTGATTGTGGCTGATGATTATAAGGCAATCATTGGTGGTATGAATATATCCGATCATTACTCCGGACATAACGCAGAGCATCCATGGCTCGATTACGCTGTTTATTTATCCGGTGATGTTTGTGAAAAAATTACACGCATAGCGATGTCTTTATTTAATCGAAGATTCAGACCGGTTTCTGTTTTTCATGCTATAAAAAACACCAATCAAGGTATTGCTGTTCGCATCAGACAGAGTGACTATATGCGTGGCAAAAAAGAAATACCATCCAGCTATAAAGAGTTTGTACAGCTCGCCAGAAACGAGATTCTGATAGTGAATGCATACTTTTTACCGGGTTACAGGATGAGGCGTATGTTGCAGAAGGCTGTTCGGAATGGCGTGTCAATTAAGGTAATGCTTTCAGCCAAGAGTGATGTGCCTGTGGTTAAGCGGGCAATGAATTACTACTATCAATGGTTATTCAGGAATAAGATTGCTATCTATGAATATCTGCCTTCAAATCTGCATGCTAAATTGGCCGTTTTTGATCACCAGTATGTTACCATCGGATCCTTTAATTTGAATTATCTGAGTGAATATGTAAGCGTAGAGTTAAATGTAGATATCAATGATGTTGCGGTTGCCCGACAGTTTCATGCGGAGTTGGATCATATCATTGAAACATCCTGTCACCGGGTGGAGCGCCAAGTAGTTCGATCAAAGAATCCACTGAGTCGCTTGTTAGATTTTATCAGCTATCAGGCCGTAATGTATTCCATGCGAGTATTGTATCTGTTAACACGTAAAGACCGGATTAATTATTTCAGGTAATGTATAACGCTGTGCCGAAAGGATAAATAAAAGACACGAAAAATTAAATATTGAAAAAAACGTACCCGGGGTGGGACTTGAACCCACACAGCCATTGCTGGCCACAGGATTTTAAGTCCTGCGTGTCTACCGATTCCACCACCCGGGCAACCCAAAACGCTGAGGACAGCGTTTTTATCTTTTTTTAAAGAACAAGAATGAACTGTAACTAAAAAAAAGAGCGGGAGACGAGACTCGAACCCGCGACCCCAACCTTGGCAAGGTTGTGCTCTACCAACTGAGCTACTCCCGCTTTTCACAATCTTCACACGATAAACATAACCGCATTCAATTTGTGGATTGCAAATATAACATTAGACGCTATACCAACAAGATTTTTTTCTAATGTTCTCAGAGTTTTACTTACTTTTTTATAGTCTTTTTTAACTCTTGCAGTAATAACAGGGCTTCTACAGGAGTCATTGTGTTGATATCGGTTTGATTTAAAATAGCTTCAATTTCTTTGAGTTTAGAGCCTGCTTCATCAAAAATATCAAGTTGTAAGATCGGTTGTTTGGGTCTTGCCTGACCAACCTTTGCTTTTGTAATGGTTTTTGTTTCCAGTTGTTCGAGCACTTCATAAGCACGGCTGACCACTTCTCCCGGCATTCCGGCCATTCGGGCTACATGAATACCGAAACTATGCTGACTGCTTCCCGGCTCCAGTTTGCGGAGGAAGATGATCTTATTACCGGATTCCTTAATACTTACATTGTAGTTTTTTATGCGGGCAAATCTGGCCTCGAGTTCACTCAGTTCGTGATAATGTGTTGCAAAAAGTGTCTTGGGATTGGCTCTGGGGTTATCGTGCAGGTATTCTGCTATAGACCATGCAATGGAGATACCGTCAAATGTGGCTGTGCCGCGTCCAATCTCATCCAGTATCACCAGACTGCGGTGTGTAATGTTATTCAGAATACTTGCAGTCTCACTCATCTCAACCATGAATGTGCTCTCCCCGGATGATATATTATCACTTGCGCCTACGCGGGTAAAAATCTTATCTACCCAGCTCAGTAGCGCTGAAGAGGCAGGAACATAGGAACCGCACTGGGCCATGAGTTGTATCAGGGCTACTTGTCGTATCAGTGCAGACTTGCCGGCCATATTGGGTCCGGTGATGATCAGGAGCTGGTGCGATTGATGATCCAGCACAATATCGTTTGGGATATACGATTCGCCGAGTGGTAGCATGCGCTCAATAACAGGATGGCGGGAATCTCGAAGCATGGTTTGTTGATCATCGCTCCATTGCGGACAGTGATAATCATATTGCACTGCACAGTGCGCCATAGACAACAGGCAATCGATACGCGCCAATAGCGATGCATCTAATTGTATGGTTTTAATGTATTCACTAATATGCAGAACAAGTTGTTGAAAGAGTTGTGTTTCCAGATGCAGAATCTTTTCTTCGGCATGGAGAATTTTTTCTTCATACTGTTTCAACTCATCCGTTATGTATCGCTCGGCATTCACAAGGGTTTGTTTGCGGGTCCATTCGGCAGGTACTTTTTGCTTATGGGCATTTGTTACCTCCAAATAATAACCAAAGACATTGTTGAACGATATCTTCAGCGAACTGATTCCGGTGCGTTCAATCTCCCGTTGCTGTATCTCCAGCAATCTGCTTTTTCCGTTATGACAGAGGGCATTCAGTTCGTCCAATTCCTCGTTAACGCCATCTTTAATCACGCCTCCTTTTTGTAACAAGGCCGGCGCATCGTCGCGTATCTCGTTTCGGATTCGTTCGCGTATGCTGTTACAAGCGTTTAACTGCTCGGCAACCTGCAACAATGCCGGAAAACCCATCGATTCAAAAAGACTCTTCAGTTGATCAACAGCATCTAAAGAGCGCAACAACTGAAGCACCTCGCGGGGAGAAATCTTAGAGGAGGGTACGCGGGCAACCAGGCGCTCGAGGTCACCAATCTGCTTAAGCAGTGCCGCCGTTTTGCGCGATAAATCCTCTCCCGACACAAAAAGGGTAACGATAGCCTGCCGTTGTTTTATGCGGTGGATATCCTTAAGCGGCAAGAGAAGCCATCGGCGCAATAATCGGGAACCCATCGGCGTGAGGGTATGATCCATAACCGACAACAGGGATTTACCGGCTTCATATAATGGTTGAATAATTTCAAGATTACGCACTGTAAAACGATCCAGCCACACGTATTCGTCCTCATCTATGCGCGAAAGAGAGGTAATATGGGCGATATGTGGATGTTCGGTATCCGAGAGGTATTGCAGAGCCGCACCGCAGGCAATTATGGCAAGGGGCATCTCTTCTATACCAAAACCCTTGAGATTTTGAGTTTGAAAATGTCGGGTCAGTATCTGTTGGGCATGTTCTTGTTGAAACACCCATTCGTCCAGTGCATAGGTATAGAAGTCGTTCCCGAGATGTTCGCTGTATTCGTTACGTTGTTTTTTGGAATAAATAATTTCAGCCGGCTTAAAACTTTGTAGTTGTTTTTCTATACCACTGATCCGACCCTCCGAACCATAAAACTCACCGGTACTGATATCCAGCAAGGCTAAACCCGCTCGGTCCTCGTTAAAATAGATGGATGCCAGGAAGTTATTACGCTTATTATCAAGAATCCGTTCATTGTCGGTTACGCCGGGTGTTACCAACTCCGACACCCCTCGTTTCACGATGGTTTTTGCCAATTTAGGGTCTTCAAGTTGATCGCAGATCGCTACTCGATACCCGGCGCGAACCAGTTTAGGTAGATAGGTATCGAGTGCATGATGGGGAAACCCGGCAAGCTCAACAGTGGCGGCGGCTCCATTTGCCCGCTTGGTGAGAACAATACCCAATACTGCTGAGGCTTTTATGGCGTCTTCGCCAAAAGTTTCATAAAAATCTCCAACACGAAATAGCAGGATGGCATCAGGATATTTTGCTTTAATGGAGTTGTACTGAGCCATTAAAGGAGTTTCCTTTTCCCGTTTATCTTTTTTATGTTCTTTGACTTCGCTCATTGCCTGTGAGGGTTCGCTAAATTACACAAAGCCCAGGTTTAGCCTCTTGCATATTCTGTTTCTTTAATGGCATATTTGCAATTATGAGAAAAATAGCGAACAGCGAGTTGGGACGTGTGGCTATACAGGATTATCGCAATATGAATCGAAGTCGCCATGTGGTGGTACTGGACAATATTCGTAGTGCGATGAATGTAGGATCTATCTTTCGCACAGCAGATGCCTTTGGCATAGAGTCCTTGTTTCTTTGCGGTATTACGGCCACTCCTCCAAGTCGTGAGATGGAGAAAACAGCATTGGGGGCTACCGCATCGGTTCCCTGGCGTTACTTTGCTTCATCAGCTGAGGCTTTGCTTCATTTAAAGACCTTGAATTATCTGATTGTTGGTATTGAGCAGTTAGATCAGAGTATCTCGCTGGAGCAACATAAGCCGGCTGAAGGGCAGGCCTGTGCTTTTGTTTTTGGGAATGAGGTACATGGGCTATCCGACAATATTCTGGACTTGCTGGATGCAGGGGTTGAGATTCCTCAGTTTGGCAGTAAACATTCATTCAATGTTGCCGTGAGTGCCGGTATTATTATGTGGCATTATTTGATGTGCCTTCCACAGAAGGGGTAAAACACCCATAACTCGTTTTCTCATTAACTGTTTCTTTCAGCGTATCCTTGTTTTATCATAGCTGATTTGCAGGATAGAACAGATTTAGTATTATAAATAAAACAAATTGATCTGCTGTTTATACCTCGTGCTGAATCGTAATTTTCAATCCTTCTTTAAACCGCACCGTGGGATCGTAACCAAAATATTGTTTTGCTTTAGATATGTCAGCAAGTGAGTTTCGTATGTCGCCGGCACGGTCTTCCCGGTGTAAAGGCTCTATGGAGCTATCCAGCAACGCATTCAGAGTGTGGCATAAATCCAATAGGGAAAAATTTTCACCAACGGCAACATTATATACCTGATTAAGAGCTTCTTTATTGGTTGTAAATAAGGCTTTGATATTAGCCTGAACGGCATTCGATACAAAGGTGAAGTCGCGTGTTTGCTTACCATCTCCATTGATTGTGGGCGATTGCTGTTTTCGGAGTAGGGAAATAAATAATGGAATCACAGCCGCATAGGGGCCGTTCGGATCCTGACGTGGGCCGAAGATATTGAAGTAGCGCAGGCCGATCAGTTCCATATGATATACATCAGAAAAAACGCGGGCATAGAGTTCGTTGGTTTTTTTGGTAACGGCATACGGAGAGAGGGGATTGCCGGTAAGCGCTTCTACCTTGGGCAGGCCGGGATGATCGCCATAAACAGAAGACGATGATGCATAAACAACGCGTTTGATTCCGGCATCACGGGCGGCTACTAATACATTAAGAAAGCCATCGATGTTGATGCGGTTTGTGGCGGCCGGGTCTTTGATGGAGCGAGGCACAGAGCCAAGTGCCGCCTGATGAAGCAGGTAATCAGCACCGGAGAAGACCTGTTTTAAGTCCTCGGGATTACAGATGTCGCCCTTTATAAAACGATAATTTTTATGAGATGCAAACAAATCAACGTTCTCTTGTCTTCCGGTCAGTAGATTATCGAATCCACGGACTTCTTTCGCGCCGTGCACAAGCAGATATTCGACCAGATGCGAGCCGATGAACCCTGCCGCTCCGGTTACAACAAATATCTTGTCACTGATTGGTTGAGAATGAAAAGGAGTTTCGTACATCCGTATGCTTATCGTTTTTCGTATTGTGATACGTAATAGTTTTTGTAGGTGCCTCCCGTAACATGATTGAGCCACTCATCATTATTCAGATACCAGTCAATAGTTTTTGATAACCCTTCTTCAAATTGCAGGGATGGCTCCCATCCAAGTTCGCGCTTGATTTTAGTAGCATCTATGGCATAACGCATATCGTGTCCGGCACGGTCTTTAACATAGGTGATAAGTTGTTCTGATGTGCCTGGCTGACGATTCAGCTTTTCGTCCATTAGTTTGCAAAGCGTTTTTACGAGGTCTATATTTTTCCATTCGTTAAACCCACCGATATTATAGGTCTCTCCGATTTTACCGGAGTGATAGATAACATCAATAGCCCGTGCGTGATCATTAACCCAGAGCCAGTCGCGAACATTGTCACCTTTACCGTAAATGGTCAGTGCTTTGTTATGCTTGATATTATGTATGCAAAGCGGAATCAGCTTTTCGGGAAATTGATGCGAGCCGTAATTGTTGGAGCAATTGGATAATACCACCGGCAGATAAAATGTGTGATGATATGCCCGTACAAAATGATCGCTTGACGCCTTGGATGCTGAATAAGGAGAACGGGGATCATAAGCGGTCTCTTCGGTAAAGAAGCCTTCTTCTCCGAGCGAGCCATATACTTCGTCGGTGGAAACGTGGTAAAACCGTTTGCCATCGAAGTTATTATTCCATATTGCTCGTGCGGCATTGAGCAGTACAACGGTGCCAATTACATTGGTAAGAACAAATTCCATGGGGTTGGCAATGCTTCGATCCACGTGGCTTTCTGCCGCAAGATGTATGACCCCGTCAAATTGTTCTTTTTGAAAAAGCTCCTGTATGAAAGCCGCATCTTTGATATCCCCTTTGATAAACGTGTAGTTGGGCATGTGCTCAACATCCTTCAGGTTTTCGAGATTACCGGCATAGGTCAGTGCATCCAGATTGTAAATGGAATAGTTCGGATACTTCGTTAAAAAAAGGCGTACCACGTGAGATCCTATAAATCCTGCGCCGCCTGTAATTAATAGTTTATGCGATTGCATTATAAACACCAGTATTTAATATTGGCAGAAAGTTTATTTCTGAAAATGCCTTTAACATCAACAAGGATGCAGTTGTCTCCGCAAAGGGTTTTAAAGTAGTCATCGCCTAAGCTCAGATATTCTTTGTGATTAACAGCAACAATCACGGCATCATATTTACCGGTGGCCTGCTTAGCTAAACCGAAGCCATATTCGTGCATCAGTTCATCTGAATCAGCATGAGGATCAATAACATCAACCGTAACCGAGAATTGTTTTAATTCATTTACAATGTCTGCAACTTTGGAGTTACGAATGTCGCTGACATTTTCTTTAAAGGTTGCTCCCATAATAAGCACGCGCGACTCACTAATGTCTTTATGTGCTTTGGTCATCATCTGAACTGTTCTTCGGGCAATATATGGCCCCATATCATCATTAATGCGTCGGCCACTAAGTATCACCTCCGATTCATAACCCAGTTCGGCGGCTTTGTAGGTTAAGTAGTATGGGTCAACACCAATACAGTGTCCGCCAACCAGTCCCGGATAAAATTTCAGAAAGTTCCATTTGGTGGAGGCGGCCTCAATTACATCATAGGTATTGATGCCCACCTTGTCGAAGATGCGCGAAAGTTCATTCATCAAGGCGATATTCAAATCGCGTTGTGTGTTTTCGATAATTTTTGCAGCTTCGGCCACTTTAATTGAGGGGGCACGATGCGTTCCTGCTTTTACCACAATCTCATATACCCTGGCAATCTGATCAAGTGATTCAGCATCGCACCCGGATACCACTTTTGTGATTTTGGAGAGGGTATGTTCCTTGTCGCCCGGGTTGATACGCTCCGGAGAATACCCGAGTTTATAATCGGTTATGTTTT
>BJGO01000098.1 GCA_014190535.1 Bacteroidota bacterium
GGAACAGACTGTTCAAACCACCAATACCATAACAGTGGATGCCTTGCCGGTGGTGGCAGTATGTGTGGAGTAATATTCCCGGAAAAGATGAATTCATTATGATAAGGTCTGTCAAATAAAAAATGAAACTGATGCTCAGGATGTGCGCGTGTTATGCGTTTAAGGGTCTCATAGGTAAACCATCCTATACCCTCTAATTTATTAGAAAGCAAAATACGGGTATTTACAGCGATATTCATATATGATATTTCAAAATCACATTTAGTGAATCTAATTCGGTTTGATTTAGCTGATTAAAAGACTCACAAATATGTACATAACCGTCGTCATCAATAAGGTATAGCTGGTAGCCCATATTCTTAAGGTATTCAATGGCTTTAATTTGATTTGAATTATCACGGTAGGCTGCACTCCATATTTCAAGTATAATCACAGGCTTGTAGGCACGAATACATTCAATCGAACCTAAAAGAGCTTCATATTCGTGGCCCTCAATATCCAGCTTCAGATAATCCGGTTTTACATTTAGCCTGCTGAATAATGTATCAAGCTTAATACAAGTAATTCGATGATCGGATTCGCTTGAAGCTACGACTTCATTGGCTTCAGAATTTTTAATATCGGGTTGCGTCATGGTTACAAATCCATCATGATCGGATAGTGCAACATTATATACAGCCTGTCCCTGCTGTTTATTTAGGTTTAAAGTGGAGAAGGTTCGTGATAGTGGCTCAAAAGAATATACTGGCCCATTTTCTGAAATAAATGAAAAAAACTGACTGTAAAATCCATAATGAGCGCCTCCGTCAACAAACGTTTTTCCTATTGCGTTTTCTCTTAACAACCATTTACACAACTGAATCTCCGATCGATGAACCTTAGCGCCGGTAAGGTAGATTTCTGCCGCCGCAGGTAACTGAATGTGCATGTGTGTGCCAAAAAAAGTATTGGCGGAAATATATTTCCCTTTATAGGTTATTGGATATAAAATCCTGTTTAGTATGAATATATAAAATCGCTTGAAGGGATTATTGATCCATTTCATCAGCCGACTTTTCTGATCGGCTTGGTATATATCCGTCAGTTTATCAATTAGCTTATTTCCTCCCTGCTGTGCAAGCTCCTGATTCATGGTTTACAAATAAATGAAGAGTATGTGCAAAAAGAAAATTTCTTTTGTATCGTTATACCGCCCAAATGCGACGTGTTTTTTTCAGAAACCTCATTTTTCTTTTTTTATTAAACCTAATTATTAAGCCTTTATGGGTTTTTGGCATTGACCGAAATGTTCAAAATATCACGGGAGCATCATCCTATGGCCTCTATTTTTCGCTCAGTGCTTTGTCGATGTTTTTTAATATCCTGATTGATGCGGGAATTACCTATTATAATAATCGAATAATTGCCCAAAAACCCGATCAAATCAGCAGGCTGATACCGGGTATTGTAATACTTAAGTTCATGTTATCAATCCTGTATATCGGCATCACCTTTTTAGCGGCTTTTCTAACAAACGTAATTTCAACACAATATCCGCTGTTAATCATGCTTTGTGCAAATCAGATATTACTATCATTTATTATATACCTGCGCTCTAACTTCTCCGGATTACATTACTTCAAAACGGACAGCGTACTCTCAATCGCTGATAAATTGCTGATGATATTGCTTTTTGGCTTTATATTGATTAACCCGAGTCTGAGAGCGGATTTTAACATTGAGTGGTTTATTTATGGACAGACTGCTTGTTACTTCATCACGCTGCTATTGGCAACTATATTGACAATGCCACTCCTTAAAAATCTATCTTATGCTATCTCCTTGGGCGCATTAAAAACGATCTGGTTGAATAGCTACCCCTATGTGCTGGTTATCTTTTTTATGACCATTTATGCAAGAAGTGACGCCTTTATTATTGAGCGCATTTCCGGTGCAAACTATGCCGGCCATTATGCCGCGGCATTTCGCTTACTTGACGCCGCTAATCAGTTTGGTTATTTATTTGCGGCATTGCTTCTGCCAATCTTTTCGAGAATGCTTGGCAACAACCAACAAATCAAAGATTTAACCCAATCGGCATTTATGCTGATAATAGTCGCCGCAACAATGATAATCACAATATGTATTTGGCATAGCGAACAGATTATGAGGCTTCTCTATAATAATACCATCAGGGAGAGTGGCGATACCCTTGCCTTACTTACGATAAGTCTTTTGGGCAGTTTCAGCGTTTATATTTTCGGCACCTTACTTGCGGCCGCGGCCAAACTGAAAGCACTAAATGTAATTACTGCCTTAGCGGCGGTATTGAATATTATTTTAAATATGGTCCTGATTCCTGAATATGGAATTCTTGGTGCGGCATATAGTGCTATAGCGGCAAATGTATTTGTTGCCCTGGCTGAATATCACTATATCAAAACCCGCTTGAACCTATCAATCGACCAGCACACTTTAATTCGGCTCACTTTATTTATCATACTTCTCACTAGTATCGGATGGGGTGTTAAGTCTTTCATCACGATCAGCTGGATCTATCAATGTGGTATAACAATATCTTCGGGCGTGGCACTATCCTTTTCTATCGGTTTAATATCCCTGAAACAACTGCGCAATCTCTATCAGATAAGCAGGTAACACTTAGGTAACATATTTTTCTACATTTGTGAAAATTTTTATTCGTCTTAATGGACCATACACTTAATTTACTTGAGCTCATCCGCCTGATTCTTCGTTGGAAAAAACCTATTCTGATTTTATGTGCATTAGCCACGATAACTGCCGTTATTGTCAGTGACCCTCATATTATTAAACCAAAATTCAAGAGCACCTCTGTGTTTTTTGCGGCCAGTCCAAATATGACCAGCAGTCAAACGCTCTTTGTTGACAATAACGCGGAATATTTCGGCAGCAGTGATGATATTGACCGCCTGCTCTCCATAGCCAACAGTGCCCCTCTTAAATCATACATTGTTCACAAATATAAATTATTTGATGTATATAAAATAGATTCTGCCAATACCGAGTATCCAAATTACAAGGTTATGAAAGAGCTAGAAGAAAATTATACGGCTTTCCGTAATGACAAGGGGGCTGTAGAGATAACCGTTTTTGATACCGATAAAGAACGAGCCGCAATAATGTGCAATGAGATTGTTGCCAAGGTAGATGAGATGAATAACAATATAATACTGGAAAACAAAAGAAGAATACTAGCCATATACAACACAAAGATTAATGAGAAGCAAGAACAAATAAAAGTTTTGAATGACAGCATCGTATCTGTAAAAATGATGTTGCAAGGCGCACCTTCCGGACCCGCCTCATTAAGAAACTCAGGATCTGAAAATTCAAGCAGAACGCCTGAATTGCTCGATCAGCAACTTAAACTGCTTGAAGACCAGAAAAAAGCAGGATTAAAAGAACTTAACAATACTATTGGATTGGCCGAACAGTATCGATCCACCATCAACACGAATATACCCACCGTCTTTATTTTAGAAAAAGCTTATGCGGCTGAAAAAAAATCAAAACCCATTCGCTGGATTATCGTGCTGGGCAGCTTGCTGGCGGCCCTGTCCGGTTCAATAATCATGGCCTGGTGTATTGAAAAATTTCGGGCTATAAAACAAAAATTAAATAATGAACAATAGACTGGATTTATTTAATCTCAGTCATTTCTACTTTTTCGGCATCACATTACTCATTGGAATTATTGCCGGAGCTCTTACTGACTCAATATATTGGTATGCCCTTCCTCTGATCACATTAGGATTATATGTGGGGATAAACAGTATTCACACCATATACTATGCATTATGCTTTTTTATCCCTTTGTCTGTTGAAATGAATCTGCCCGGCGGCTTCGGAATTGACTTCCCCGATGAATTATTCATGGTTGGATTAATGTTGCTCACCATAGCGCTTCTGCTAAATAATTCATCTAACTACCCAAAGGCACTGCATCTTAATCCGGTAACCTCAATACTATTCATACAATTTATATGGATAGTAGTAGCTACGTTGTTTTCTTCCAACATCATTGTGAGCTTAAAATTCACTTTATCCAAGATGTGGTATCTACTCACATTTGTTGTGCTTAGCGCAATGATTATTCGAACCATAAAAGATGTTAAAATAATATTCTGGCTAATAACCCTGCCCTTATTTTTTACTTGCTTATATACATTAGCCCGGCACGCACGGTCCGGTTTCTCGTTTGCTGAGGTAAACCATACAATGGCTCCTTTCTTTCGCAATCACGTAAGTTATGCCGCCATGTTATCGGAATGGATTCCCTTTGTATTGCTCGGATTCTTCTGGTATAAACGATACTCCATCGGAAGGCAGTTATTGATTATAATATTGCCTGTAATGGTAATTGGTGTATTCTTTTCATACACCCGATCTGCGTGGCTGGCCCTCTTGGGCTCTCTGGGTATTCAAATCGTAATCAGGTATAAACTAACCAAACTGCTTTCCATATCTGCTATTGCAGGTGCCTTAATCCTCTTATTTATTATCTCCAGAGATTATTATTATATCAACTATGCACCCAACTTCGAGTCAACCATTTATCATGATGATTTAGGCTCCCATTTGTCAAGTACATATAAAATGGAAGATATTTCGAGCGCTGAACGCATCTATCGTTGGGTTGCGGGCATCAGAATGAGTTCTGCTGAGCCTATACATGGATTTGGCCCCGGCAACTTTTACAACTTCTATAAAAGTTATACCGTGAGTGCCTTTCAAACCTATGTTAGTGCTAACCCTGAACGATCTACCGCGCATAATTACTTTATCCTTATGTTGGTCGAACAGGGTATTATTGGTTTAATCTTATACACGCTTCTTACAATCAGCATATTTGCCTATGGGGAATTCTTGTTTCATCGCCTGAAAGAACGAGAGTACCGCATGTGGCTAATGGCCATAATGATGAGTATGGCGGCTATACTTGTTAATAATACTTTAAGCGACTTACTTGAAACAGATAAAGTTGGCTCAATATATTATATCAATATTGCCATGATTGCCGTTATTGGATATCATCATCATACATCAGAGAAATCGAGCGGTGAGAAAACTAACGTCGTCGTTAAAAATTGATTTACTTCCCTTAAATCGTATGATCTCATCCAATATTTTTCGGTTAAAATCCGAAACAGGCAACTGATGATGAGATTGAACAAATGTGGCTAAGCGATCGATCCCGTATTGTTCCCCTTGTTCGTTCTCCAATTCGGTTAAGCCGTCGGTATAGCAGAACAAGAAATCATCGTGTTCAATACTGAGTTCGCCAACCTGTATGTTTGGCAATTTTTCAAACATGCCCAAAATGGTACAACCCTTATCAAGTAATTGCACACCGCGCTTTGAGAAGAATACCGGCGGTGTTTGCCCGGCATTAATAAAGTGCAGTTTACGGTTATATGTATTATATCTGGCGAGAAAGAGTGTAATAAATTTTTCACCTCTTGTTATTTCATTAATCTTGGTATTAAATAAGGATATGAAGTCTTTTAGGGAGTCCTGTTGCATAATCAGTGAACGCAGACTTGCCTGGAAGTTCGCCATCAGTAGTGCGGCGGCAATGCCGTGTCCGCTGATATCGCCCATACAAAACATGTATTCATCTTCATTCAATTGCAGATAGTCATAATAATCGCCACCAATATCCAGGTGTGGCATATATATGGCATCCATCTCAAGAAATTCGTTGGCAGGGAGTTTTTCGGGAATCAGCATCGTTTGCATCTTACCGGCAAGTTCAAGTTCCTTTTTAATGCCCTGTTGCTCGAGCTTTTCCTTAAATAGTTTCTTATTTTCAATCGCAACCGCAATAATATTGATAATGATTTGAATAAAATTCAGTCGCTCTTCTTCTGTTTCACCTTTTAAATTTCCTGCATTCCCCAGAAAACATACGGCCATAGGCTGATCCTTATGATAAACCGGAACAACCATTTTAAACACTGATGCTAATGGTGATTTGTTCAATTTGAGGTGCGAGATATGCTTGAACTTAAGAATCGTATCCTTTTGAATGCTACTAATTACTTCCTCGTCTACGCCATAATGTATTCCCTGCCTCCATTCATCAAAAAGCGTAAATATGGCGAGATTATTAACGCCCAACTCATCGTGCATAACGCTGGAAAATAATTCAAGCAGCGCTTTTGCAGACAAATTACTGTTTATCGCCTGCGTAATTTCAAGCAGGGCATTTAATTGCGCCGTTTTAAGCTGCAATTTAGCCTGTAGGTGATCTACATTATTATTAATATCGGCTAGTTTAGCCATCATGAATGCATTGCGTTACAAAGTATGAACGAATTTTATTGATGTTTAGTCTTTATATCTAACGCATCACGCAATCCGTTGCCTATTAAATTCAACAATAGTACCAAAAACATAATGGCAAAGCCCGGCACAAGTGCCATATATGGCATATCAGACACAATATAGCCGTAATTGTCGCGAATCATGCTGCCCCACGATGGTGCCGGAGGCTGAATACCTATGCCCAGAAAACTCAATCCGGCTTCTAATAAAATAGCTGTTGCAAAATTAGATGCCGCAATAACAAGTATCGGGCCCAGGATATTTGGTAGAATGTGCCTGAATATTATCCGGAAATCGTTATATCCGATACTTCGGGCCGCCTCAATATATTGCTCTTGCTTAACACTCATAACCTGACCACGAATTAAACGTGCAACACCCACCCATATCGTTAGTCCGAGTGCCAGAAATATTTGCCAGAATCCTTTTCCCAGTAAAATGGTTAGAGCAAATACCAGCAACACGGTGGGTATAGCCCAGATAATGCTCATAAACCATTGAATTATTTTATCGACAGCACCTCCGTAATAACCGGAAACGGAACCTACGAAAATGCCAATAGTCAGGGAAATGAAAACGGCCACTAAGCCTACCGACAGCGAGATCCGCAACCCAAGTATCAATCGGGTTAAAATATCTCTGCCCAGGTTATCCGTTCCCAAATAATGTACGCGGTTTTGAATGCACGCAGTTACAATATTTATACCTTTAAGTCGAAGCTGATTAATGTGATACTTAATTATCGTATCCTGCAATCCCTCGCCAAGGTATACATTAAGAAATAAGGTGTCTGATGTTACCTTGTATCCATTTAACACAAGATATTGATAAACCTGTTTATCGCCTTGATACCATGGTGTTCTTTGATGAATCTGTTCCACAGGTAATTGAAATAGCAAGGAATGCGTAAGCGGTTTTTTTAAAGCCAGGGCGGGGATGATGCGATTGCCATCCTGCGTTTTATCCGGAGTAATATAATATCCGGCCAGTGCGATTAGAATGCACACGATCAGCAATATCAATGAAATCAGTGCCCATCGATTTACAGAAAATCGTTTCCAGATGTCTCTTGCCGGAGAATAAGCTGCGTTGATATCGTTATGCTTAAACCAGCGTATCATCTGCTGTTATGAGTCAATAACCCTTTTTTACTGATTACGAAAGCTGAATTTTTAAATAAATTCATATCGGGTCTATCATAAATCACATAATCATTGCTTTGCATGTCATAATATAACTGCTGTATCAGACCTGCATCCAGCAGAAGCTTTAATTCTTGCTCCAATACCTGTTCGGTTATTGACAAATGATTTATCAGCATGTCAAATGAATTGGTGAAATAAAGTTGATCCAGTAATTCGAACTGCAATTCAGTTAGTGTCATCGGTAAATCTTTCGACCTTTCCATCGCAAGGGCACGAATAATGCAACAGCACCAACAAGTAACACATAGCAGACATGGAAAAGTTGTGCGGGTAAAAATAAGCGGAGCAGATTACGCTGATTAAAAAAGTTTAGCACACGATACAGGTATATGAAGTCAATAAACGATTTCATCAATGCTATTCCTGCAAACCATTTAATGTATACGGGATGACTGATTGCGGCAATTAAACAAAAAGGTAAAGCAACGTAATACAAGTAGATCATGACGATGATCACAATCAGAAAAACATTGCGATAGGCCGCTGTCTTTGATGCCCAGCGCAAGCGTTGTGTGAAAAAAGACAGTAGGCTATCTTCAGCCTTAGTGCCTACCAGAGCATCTCTAGTTTTGTTAGAATATACTTTAGCTCCTTGATTAATGAATTTATGCAAGAGCAGTACGTCATCTCCCGAGGTAATGTGTTCATACCCATCATAACCTTTCACATCGCTAAACAACTGCTTCCGGAATGAAAAGTTTGCGCCGTTTGACATCACGGGCCTGTTTAAACCAATACACGATGCCGATAATGAGATATACGACCAGAAATCCAAAGCCTGCAGTTGATTAAAGAACGTTGCCGTGTTGTTAATGCACACCGGGCCGGCTACGACATCAGCCTCTTCAGACTGAAATGCGCCAACCGTACTTTGGACCCAGTTGTGAGGTGCCACGCAGTCTGCATCCGTAATCATGATGTATGTACCTGTTGCTCGGGTGAGGGCATACTCAATACACTTTTTTTTACCACTTCGTATTTCTCCCGATAAATGCCAATCGCTTAATTGCAAATAGGTAATACCATCAAATGCCTTGATATTGTTTGCGGT
The DNA here is from genome assembly GCA_014190535.1 of Bacteroidota bacterium. Taxonomy (GTDB): domain Bacteria; phylum Bacteroidota; class Bacteroidia; order Chitinophagales; family UBA10324; genus BJGO01. The sequence continues at coordinate 8,605 of BJGO01000098.1, forward strand.
TTGATCTGTACTATAATCATCAACTATGATAATCTGAATATATGTAGATGGATACGACTGGTGCAATAAACTCCTAATACAATCGCTAATGTGCTGTTCTTCGTTACGGGCGGCTACTATAATTGTAACATGCTGAAAGTCGCGAATCTGAAAATTTGAAACACGCAAACGATCCCAGCCATAAATGAGTGAGATAATACTAATTAAATAAAACAGGCCTAATGTAGCAATAAACAACAGCAACCAGAGCATTGAACTATAATCGTGCTGCAATATACGGATTCAGATAATCCTTTAACAGATAATGCCCTTTATCCAAAATAATCAGCTCAGCAGAGGGTAAATTACCCGTAAATGAGCGCCCAAAAGATGGTCTGATAATCGTGTCGTACCTGCCCGCAAACAGATACACAGGAGTATTATGAGTGCGCACTAGTCTTTTTAGCTGATTAGGCATGGTTGCAAATTCCCTCAAACAAGTCCATATATTTATTACAAGCATTCTCTTTTCAATTGAATCTAACTGTTGTGACAAGAACTGCACATACTCTTTGCGTATTAGTTTAATCGAAACAAGGATTCGAATGAAACGAAAAAAATGCTCCGGATGGTGCAAGAAATATCTGAATAGCCATTGGCCCGGGCCCGGATTAACCGCAAGATTGTACCATATATTTTTCTTCAGTCCATCAGGGGCGAATAACCAAAGTTGATCAATACGATGTGGTGCTAATTGATATAAGCCCAATACCAATTTGCCACCAAGACTAAAACCAGCCATTGAAAAACGTGTAACCTGAAATGCATCATTGATGTGATCAATAAACACGAGCAGATCTTTGGGCTTCAGGATTTCTCCCTCATGCCATTCCGATAATCCATGAAACGGTAAATCAATT
>BJGO01000099.1 GCA_014190535.1 Bacteroidota bacterium
TTTACCCAGCACCCGGAATGTGTTGGTTGCACCGGCATTTTTACTGCCGTGTTCTCGTACATCCTTGCCGTATACATACTTACTCAACCATACTGCAGTGGGAATTGCCCCAAGTAGATAGGCGGCAATTGGTAGGAGGTAAACGGTTACGGGCATTGCACAAAAATAAAATACTATGCTCATTTATGGGTTAGCCGTAAAAAGCCATCGCCGCCCTGAATGTATTCACGTGCGCATCCACAATCAGTCGTAGCTCGCGCGAATATCCGCCACCCATAACCGTGACAATAGGTATATGATGGAATTTCATTAAAGCAAACACCGATTCGTCGCGCCGGTAACATTCTTCAAGACTGAGCTTGAGCTTACCATAGCGATCGGTTGATAACACATCAACACCCGATATATAGAAGACGATATCGGGTTTAATGCGTTCAAGCAATTTAGGTAAATGATCAGCGAGTAAGAACAAGTATTCATCTCCGGTAGTACCATCTTCCAGCTCAACATCGAGATCGGAACGTTCCTTATGCAAGGGGTAATTATTTTCCCCATGCATGCTGAATGTAAATACCCGGGAATCCTCTTCAAAAATTTTTGCAGTGCCCTGTCCCTGATGCACATCCAGATCAACAACAAGGATTTGCCCGACTGCACCTCGATGTAGAAGCACAGAAGCGGCTACGGCCACATCATTAAGTAGGCAAAAACCCTCACCCCGGTCACGGTATGCATGATGTGTTCCTCCGGCAATATTTAAAGAGGCGCCGTGAAGCAAAGCATACTCACTACACTGCACCGTACCTCCGGCAATCACGAACTCACGGTCTATAAGGGTTTGTGTCAGGGGGAAACCAATCTTTCGCATATCACGATCCGATAATTCCAGATTCAACATACGCGTGGTATAACTCCGGTCGTGTGCAAGCAATACATCATCAAGCTGGCACCGTTTCGGAGCAAATAACTGCTCGGGTTGAATGATGCCCTCGTAAAGGAGCTGTTGGGGTATCAACTCATATTTAGCCATGGGAAAGCGATGATCTGATGGCAAAGGCAATACATAAACCCGATCGAAAGCAATCATCAGCATCGTTCCTATAGATTTAATGGCTTAATACCAAGTGATAAATGTAAAGCAACACGTAAAGTCAGGCTACTACAATTTAACACATACATTTTTTGGCTCTGTAAAAAAGCGCATGGCCTCATAACCCCCCTCTCGTCCAACTCCCGAATTTTTAGTACCTCCGAATGGGGTTCGTAAATCGCGGAGCAGCCAACAATTAATCCAAACAATACCGCACTCCAGTTTTGCCGCAATGTGGTGTGCCCGGTTCAGGTTTTGTGTCCAGATCGTAGCACTCAAACCGTAGTCAGAGGCGTTAGCTAGCCTCAGGGCTTCTTCATCCGAACTGAATTTTTGCAATGTAACCACGGGACCAAATATTTCTTCCATATTGGTACGACACTCCGGACCCAATCCCTCAATAATCGTTGGTTGCATATACCATCCCTGCTCAAAGGCCCCGCCCGGATTTACTGCATCTCCACCAAATACTATGGCGCCGCCCTCTGCTTTAGCGAGCTCGATATAGTATTGTATTTTTTCAAATTGTTGCCGGGATACAATGGCACCAATTCGTGTATCCTTATCCATTGGGTTGCCCACTTTTAGTTTAGCGGTTTCTTCGATAAATCTTTTCTTGAAAGCCTCATAGATACGATCCTCAACCAGGATACGGGAACCGCATAAACAAATTTGCCCCTGATTACTGAATGAGGAATTGATTGTTGTCTTCATCATCTGCTCAAAATCACAATCAGCAAAAATGATGTTCGGATTTTTACCCCCTAACTCGAGTGAAAGCTTCTTGAACTGAGGAGCCGCCTTTGATGCAATCTCTCTGCCGGCTCGCGTGCTTCCTGTAAAAGATATCAGCTTCACCTTAGGGTGTTCCACAATGGCATTACCGGCTTTAGGTCCGGTTCCGTGGATAATATTTAGCACTCCGGGAGGTAGGCCGGCTTCCATACAAATTTTGGAAAGTTCAAATGCTGTCATTGGCGTAACCTCTGAAGGCTTGGCCACTATACAGTTGCCTGCCGCCAGAGCGGGCGCTATCTTCCAGGTAAACAGGTACAAGGGTAAATTCCAGGGGGAGATGCAACCAACAACACCCACCGGCTGACGAAGGGTATAATTAATAGCCTGATGCTCCATAATATGCGACTCTGAAGCAAACTGCATGGCCGCCGTAGCAAAAAATCTGAAATTGCTCGAGGCTCTAGGTATATCAATGATAGATGCGAGTTTGAGCGGCTTCCCATTATCGGTGCTCTCTGCCTCAGCCAGTTCACTCGTTTTTGAATCGATCAAATCGGCTATTCGGAGTAACAGTTTACAACGTTCCTCAGCAGGTAACGCACTCCACGACTCAAAGGCATCCGCCGCGGCCTCAACAGCCCGGTTCACATCAGCTTCATCAGAATCGGGTGTTTGGGAATAAATCGTACCGGTAGCCGGATTATAATTATCCAGATACTGCTGTGACGCGGGAGCGTCTAGGGAGCCGTTTATGTAATTAAGAATGGTCATCATCGTGCAAAATAGCTAAAACATTAATTTATTTTTTCCGGGCGACTTTCTAATAATAAAAGCGCTATGCGGGGGTACTAAGGCAAGCGCAATCTGTAAGACTTAATCATACGAGCAAGTATGTTTACAGACATCCGGTACGACCACCGTCAACCGGAATATTGATACCGGTGATATAGGATGCCGATGGTGAGGCAAGAAATCCAACCGCCGCCGCAACCTCCATAGGGTTGGCAAATCGGTTCATCGGTATTTCATCCAGCATCTCCCGTTCGATGTGCGCCTGTTCAGTATGTGTTCGCAGGGCCTTATGCCTGATTATTTCCGACAAACGCTCTGTTGCTGTGGCACCCGGCAATACATTGTTAACGGTTATACCATGAACAGCCAGCTCATTAGAAAGGGTTTTCGCCCAGCTCGCCACCGCGGCACGTATGGTATTCGAAACACCCAGCCCTCTGAGGGGTACCTTTACGCTGGTGGAGATAATATTGATAATACGACCATAGGAGGCCGCCTTCATGCCATCAATGAGATTGGTGGCCAGTATATGGTTGCAAAGAAGATGATTTTGAAATGCAGAAATGAATTGCTCTTCGTTGGCATCGGTGATCGTTCCTGCCGCAGGCCCCCCGGTATTGTTTACCAGTATCTGAAACGATTGTGTCTTTAAACGATAGCGAATAATTTCCTTAAGCTCAACAGGCTTCGAAAAATCAGCAATCAGAAATGCGTGTTGCTGACCGACTGAAGTATCGAGTTGATTCATTGCATCTACCAGCGTGGCCTCGTTGCGGGCACTCAACGTAACATGAGCTCCCATGGCCGCCAGTGTTATGGCCGAAGCTTTTCCTATACCCTTGCTTGATCCGCATACTAATGCGTGCATACCTTTAAGCGAGTAATTCATATCGTGCTGTTTTCAGCAAATCTAATTGTTTGAAAAGTCTTCCGGGCTGAATTTATTTTACCTTACTTTGTTTGAAACTTGATATGGGAAATCAGATTCTAGGTGTACATGATTATATGCAGTTGTATGAATCACACATCCTTGTTGATGTGCGTTCTCCCGGCGAGTTTGAAAAAGGCCACATCCCCTCTGCCCTATCCTGCCCATTATTCAGCAACGACGAACGCGCCCTGATTGGTACGTTGTATAAACAAAAGGGACGCGAAAAAGCCATGCTTGAGGCGCTCAATTATTACAGCCTCAACGTAAAAAAAATCATAGAGCAACTGATTGCACTTCACAAAAAAAAACCAGAGCTCCGCGATCAGCCGGTACTGGTGTATTGTTGGCGCGGTGGTATGCGAAGCGGCACCGTCTGCTGGATGTTGAACCTGTTCGGTTACAAAACGATACAACTCCGTGGTGGCTATAAATCATTCCGACGACTCGCCCTTCAAACTTTCGAGCAACGCTTTCCATTCATCATTCTGGGAGGTAAAACCGGCTCAGCAAAAACAGAAATCCTGACAGAGATGAAACAAACAGGGGCTCAGGTCATCAACCTGGAACAGCTGGCGCACCACCGCGGATCAGCATTTGGTTCGCTCGGACAGGAACGTGTTCCAACGCAGGAATATTTTGAAAACCTGCTGTGCATAGAGCTGTTGCGCATGAAGTTGGATGCTCCTGTATGGCTCGAAGATGAAAGCCAGCGCATTGGTGCCGTAACCATACCCAATAGTATCTGGAAACAGATGCGAGAATCTGATGTCATCTATCTGGATATTCCGGTTGAAGAACGGCTTAAAAATATTCTGAACGACTATGGCCGGTTCAGCAGTGAGGCCCTTAAAGACTGCACCATCCGATTACAAAAGCGGCTGGGCGGTTTACTTACAAAACAATGCACAACATATCTTACGGAGGGTAACTATGCCGAAGCCTTTGCTATCCTGTTGCATTATTACGATAAAACCTACAGAGAATCAACAGCAAAGCGCGACCCGTCTAAAGTGCATCAGCTTAAGACCGATACAGGCAATGCACAACACAACGTTAATCTGATAATGAACTTCTTACATGAATGGAAACTACAAGCTGACTCAATATAGCCACGGATCCGGATGTGGATGCAAGATTGCTCCGGACGTATTAAAGACCATACTTCAACAGATTAAATCACCGAGCGCCACACCCGAATTGCTGGTAGGGCTTAACCACGCCGACGATGCCGCTGTAATCCGACTGCACGATGATTTGTGCCTGATCAGCACCACGGATTTTTTTATGCCGGTAGTTGATGATGCTTTTGACTACGGCGCCATTGCCGCGGCAAATGCCCTTAGCGACGTATATGCCATGGGGGGCAAACCGATCATCGCCATTGCCGTTTTAGGGTGGCCTGTAGATACCCTCCCCGCTTCCCTGGCAACCAACATCTTAAACGGAGCAATTTCTGTTTGCGAACAGGCCGGCATTACCCTTGCCGGTGGACATACCATCAACAATAAAGAACCCTTTTTTGGACTGGCTGTGAACGGCCTCGTTAAAACCGCCCACCTAAAACAAAATCATACCGCTACTGCCGGTAATACCCTATTCCTTACCAAGGCACTCGGCACCGGCATACTCAATACCGCCCTAAAGCGTGAGCTGATTGCGGCAAACGAAATTATACAGGCTACCGACTCCATGAAACAGCTCAACCATTTTGGTGCCGTTGCCGGGCAATATGATTTTGTGCGTGCCATGACCGATGTAACCGGCTTCGGTTTAATTGGACATCTGCTGGAAATGATACAACCCAATCAACTGAGCGCCGAACTTTATTACAATGAGCTTCTGTTTTTTGATGGCATAAAAAAACTGACGGCATCCTTTGTTTACGCCGATAATACGATGCGCAACTGGAAAGCCTATTCCGAACTCGTGGATCACATCAACGGCGAATCTTTGTTAACCCTGTGCGATCCTCAAACCTCAGGAGGTTTGTTGATTGCTGTTGATGATACTGCCGTAAGCACATTCACCGATTTATTAATACAACATGGATTGGGCCGGTTCGCACGACCTGTTGGGCATATTGATCAGCGGAAAGAAAAACCGATTACGATTCGCTACGATTGTCCATAGCAGCCTTATACTTTTCACGTAAGGCGTCCAGCTCTTCCTGAGTGCGCCGGGTACCCCAGGCAAAAATGACCGCAAGCACTAAACCGGTCAGCAGGGTGGCCGTAGCACGCTGTACTACGTATGCGCTCACATTATACACCGCAAAAGCCTGATTCCTGGCCTCGGTAAGGTTTTCGCCATTGCGTATGGCGCGCTCAATATGTTCCTCAATCATCACATCAAAGAATCGGGGATTAATAGCGTAGTGAAACATGATCTGTATCGGAATGATGAATACCGCACACAGCAGGGCAATAATTAAACCCGATTTGAAGGCCTGCCCAAATGTAATCACCCCATCATAATACTCTTCCCGTTTTTTTCTTAAGGCCACAAACGTAAACGCAATAGGTATGATTAAGGCTACTTTAGAAACCATGCCATAAACACGCACATATTCATCGTGAAAGCCGAGCAGATACTCCATCATGAGCCAGATGAAGGTGCCCGCCGAAATAAAAAATGCATAGCGTAGTTCTAAAGCGAAGGCATTCATTGTTCTGAATTAGTGCGATACAATAAATGGCTTACTCTGCACCTGATCCTTATTGATTACGTGAAGCAAATAGTAACCACGTTGTAAATCGCGGGTAGATATGTTATGTGTTGTACCGCTGGTGCCTGCATACTGCTGTTCCATAACCCTTTGTCCGAGAAGGTTCGTAACCACGATAGTATAATCGGTAATCTGATTAAACAATACATCGGCATACAACACGTCATCTGCAGGGTTAGGAAATAATTGCACGCCGGCAAGGTTGGTTTCGTTGGGTACAGTAGAAACAACACCGCCCACCGTAAACGAAACGCGGGCATCCGCTCCAAAATCACCTCCCCAGTTTCTGAAAATAACATTGCCCGGAATACGGCGTAAGCGTGCATAGCCGGAGCCTGCATCCGGATTAGCCCACCAGCTTAATCCATCTCCGCCGTAATCGTTGATGTCTTTGATCACGATAGTATAGCATCCAACCGCCAGGTCAAAGGTGTCTTTGTAAATGGTATTGGCGGCCAGACTACCCTGAGCACGTTGATACAACACGTTTCCGTAACTATCGGTAAGGGTATATGAATTTTCGCCGGGGTAATTATTAGTTTTTAATTCAAGAAACACCTTCTCGGTTGCAGGTATGCCGGGTGGCACATTGCCTTTAGAAACAACCATATTGTCGAAGGTATATGGATCGGTATTGCCATTTACCTTGGTTATGGTTACCTTAAACTGCTGTGCCGCAGTCGTTGCTAAAACCACCTGCGGTAACATAATGGTGTCTATGGCACGAACCGGTATGCTTCCGGTCCAGGTGTAGGTAAATGTATTTTGACCAATGAAGCCGAAGTCGAAATTTAATGAGGTGATTTCGTTTTTACCAAGGTTGCGCACTACAACCAGGGGATTGTTGCAAACCGGATTCACACGGCCCTGCTCCGAATCCAGAGAGGGACGAATGATATCGTCGATGCCCGCATCGTCGTTGATGGTTTCATCTTTGTACTCGATCAGAAAAGAAGCGATCTGCTCGTAAGCAGACGGACTGCTTGAGGTATAGGTTTGCATATCGATATCTACCGTATGGTTTTCATTTGGGCCAACGGTAATTTCTTTACGGCTGGGCCATACGGTTGCCCCCGGGCACCAGTTGCCACGGTCGTAGATCCACGTACCCGCCTGAGGATAAAGCGCATTAAATCCACACTTGCGCCAGAGCAACATCTGCTCTACCTGAGCGCCATCCCATTTCATAAAGCGGGTGCGGTAGCAAAACTCCGAGCAGTAGTTATCGTCGGCGCCGTGACCGGTCTGATGGATACGAACCACAGCCAGATTCGCTTCGGGCTGTGTGGTAATGCTTATTGGCTGGAGGTTAGCCTCAATCGGATTATTTACGTTGCCATAGGCATAGCCTCCGTTCCACAACTTCGTAAACTTCAACGGCTTCAGCGATGGCGTGCCCTCAACAAAATTAAATTCGATGGTTACATCCCAACCTTTACCTACATAGGTTTCATAACCGGAATGGTAGTAACCAATCTCGAGCGAATCATGAAGCAGTATGGCAAAGTCGGTAATATCTGCATACCAGGTAAAGCCCCAACTGCTGTTAAAGCTGTTACCGTAGGGTGTGATAAAACGAACGAGTTCGATTTGCTGATCTTCAGCCGCAACGCCACCTTTACGGCGCAGTTTAAGCGCATCGATATAGTCCCACTCACCGCAGGCCATACCGCCCGGACATTTATAACTCATGCGCACAAATACCTTGCGGTACTCCGTAGAAGCAGTTGGTGCTACGATCCATAGTTTCTTTTCGGTAGCACCGGAGCCGAACGTATCGGTAGTCATTATCACATTTTGATGGGATACCACTTTAATGGTATCGCCGCTTGCGGCTTGTACAGTTGACACGGACATACAGGCAATCAGTAGCAGTAAATATGTATTCATGGATTAATGGTGTTATTTAATGAAGGTGCTAAATAATCAAAAAAAAGCAACATAAATAATATAGTTACAGGATTACGATATGTGTACATTTGAATCATGATCATTATTGAAAATACTATCGTTAGCGATGATGTGGTAGAGCGCGCCTTTGCCTGTAACCTGCAGGCCTGCAAGGGCGCCTGTTGTGTGAGCGGCGACAGTGGTGCCCCACTCGATTACGAAGAAACCAAAATCCTCGAAGACATCTACCCGCTGGTAAAACCCTATATGACCGAAAAAGGTATTAAAGCCGTGGAACAGTTTGGCAAATACATGATCGACTCGGAGGGGGAATTTGTAACACCACTGGTAGACGGTAACAAAGAATGCGCCTATACCATTTTTGAAAACGGCATGGCCTTATGCGGTATCGAAAAAGCCTGCCGCGAAGGCGTAATAACCTATTACAAGCCGGTATCGTGTCATCTCTATCCGGTGCGAATAAAAAAACATAAAGAGTATGATGCCGTTAACTACGATCGTTGGGATATCTGCGCACCCGCGTGTACCAGAGGACAAAAAGAGGGCGTGCGTGTATTTGAATTTGTTAAAAGTGCGCTCATCCGTAAATATGGCGAGGCGTGGTATCAGCAGTTGGAAGGCGCGGCACGGTATAAAGAAGAGCAGGAACAAGAACGCACCGCTTAATGCCTGATGATATGAGGAAGGTATACATTTTTTTAAAAAATTAAAAAGAGAAGGCGACATTAATGTGTAAAACAAGCGAGCCTATTTAACCAATTCTGCAAATTGGTGTGAATTGGCTCAGTATGACTGCGACAATGTTTGAGTTACCAGCAATGCTAAAAAGACAGACGACACCGCAAGAAAATGACTTAAAATGGACTCGACATACAGACCATATCGACCAAACGGATGAGCTTACAAACTGACCGTGTTTTGCTTTTGGGACAGGTGACAGAAACAGAAGAAAAAACCGACCCTTCGCAAAACCAAAAGAGCCATTTTTTAGTCAACGCACCGATAAGAATGATAAATTTGACATATTAACAAGACACTGAAAGAATAAATGCAAGGAAAACAACTTAGAAAATTAGAAGCCGAACTGTGGAGAGCCGCAGACCAACTCAGAGCCAACAGTAAACTGACTGCTTCTGAATACTCAATGCCTGTGTTGGGACTGATATTTTTACGACACGCTTACAACCGCTTTCAAAAAGTAAAAATTGAAGTAGAAAAGACTTTGCCTTCTCATCCGCAAAGGGGCAAAAGACCGCTGACTAAAAAAGACTTTGAAGAACAAAACTCAATGTTTCTGCCCGACAAGGCACAGTTCG
>BJGO01000100.1 GCA_014190535.1 Bacteroidota bacterium
TGTTTTGTTGCTCATATATGCTTCTGTTGCTTCATAACATTCATTTAAGCGAAGCTGTGGGCTTCCCTATTATTCGGCCAGTTATAATTTGTCTTTGATAGTATAAAATTTTCGAAAAAAAAACCAAACAGCCTTTTTAGCGATGCTTAATATTTATTGTGCAGATGAATCACATGGGCCAGCGTTGTCTTCTCCTGATCACCGGTTTGCATATTCTTCAGAGTAACGGATTTTGCGTTTCGCTCCGCCTCTCCGATGATGAGAACATATGGTATTTTTTTATCATCTGCATACTTAAATTGTTTTGCCAGTTTAGCCGCCTGTGGATACAGCTCAGCTGAAATTTTATTATGCCGTAATTGTTGTACAGCCTGCCAGGCCGCCGTTTCATCCTCACCGCCAAAATTAACTGCGAGCACCCTTGCTCCCTGTAAGGCAGATTCAGGAAACTTGCCTGTTTCTTCTATGACATCGTAGATACGGTCGGCGCCAAAAGAAATACCTACCCCACTTAAGCCTTTTACTCCAAATATGCCGGTAAGATCGTCATAACGACCACCTCCACCAATACTTGATTTAAGCGTTCCTTCATCAGCGACTACTTCATAGATACATCCGGTGTAATAGCTTAAGCCTCGTGCCAGAGTAAAATCGATTTCCAGTTTGTTATGCAAAGGCATGGCCGAACTCAGCTTATCCAACACCTCCAGTAATTCATCACAACCCTTTTCTCCCTCAGATATGCCTTGTAACAATTCACGGGCCTGCAATACTTTGGTTCGGTTATCGCCGTGCAATTTAAAGAACCGTTCAATGGTATGAATTTGACTCTCACTAAAACCACCCTGGATTAGCTCCTGACGAACGCCCTGTATTCCAATTTTATCCAACTTGTCTATGGCAACCGTTAGTGCAGTAGCTTTTTCTGCTGCAGCAATAAGTTGGGCTAAACCATTAAGCACTTTTCTGTTGTTAAGCCTGATGATAACCTGTAGATTCATCCGGTAAAAAACGGTATCGTAGATCTGCACAAATTCCGTTTCGTTCCATAAAGAATCACTGCCCACCACATCGGCATCACACTGAAAAAACTCACGATAACGTCCTTTCTGTGGTCGGTCGGCACGAAATACCGGCTGAATCTGATAGCGCTTAAATGGCAGAACAATGTCGTTACGGTGCATAACCACAAACCGGGCAAACGGAACCGTAAGGTCATAACGCAAACCTTTCTCTGCCAGTAAAGAGGCTGTATCCTTTGCTTCCAATTGCTCCACCGTAGTTCCCCGAAATTTCTTTTTCGTCTCGTCGAGGAAATCGCCGGAGTTGAGTATTCTGAAGAGTAGTTTATCGCCTTCGTCGCCATACTTACCGGTAAGTGTACTCAGATTTTCCATTACCGGCGTTTCGATGGGCTGATAACCATACAGCTCAAATACAGAGCGAATGGTGTTAAAGATATAATTACGACGGGCTACTTCCTGTGGTCCAAAGTCGCGCGTTCCTTTGGGTAACGTTGGTTGACTCATAACTCTTAATTCCGTTTTGTTCGTTTAGTAAATGCAGAAACTACAAGCGATATAAATAAGCCATAGAGCATCACCGTAATACCCATCACCATCTGTGTCATTGGTTTATAATAAACCCTTGCATTGGCAATAGCTTTCTGAATATCCTCTTCCATATATTTTTTGTTGCGCATAAATTTTTCGGTCTCGGCAACCATACGATCAGCTCTGTATGGATCGATATACGCGGCGTATACATACAAAAATCCGGCTACCATAATTGCCGCGATCAGGGTTACATACATACAAATCATAAAGGACTCACCAAAGGTGATTAATCCCTGATTAAACTGATTCCGCTTTTCGACTACAGCCAAATAGGCACAAGCCGCAAGGGCAATCAGCCCGGCATAATCAATGTAAACAGCCAGTTCGTCGACATCTTCGAATGAAACAAGGATGATGTATTTAACAATAATCAAAAGCGTACCTGCCAGTAATCCGTATTTGATGTTGAAGTTTAATGCATTCATAAAGAAGGCAAAGGTACACTTTGAATGAACCTACACTTTACTAATTAAGGGTAAATACAATTAATGCTGTATCATCAACTTCATCTGGCGCTGTTCATTACCGGAACGTACCTGTACGATATACAATCCATTGGGGATATCGGCAGTAGGAATGGTGAAGGTGTTCATCATTTCGCCAACTGTATATGCATCTGCTACCTGTTTAATGATACGGCCCGTAACATCGTTCAGTGTAATGATTACATCACCCGGCTGATAACATTGCACGAGTAATCGCACATCGTGTTGCGCCGGATTAGGGACGAGTTGCACATCTCCGATCATTTGCTTTCGGGATACTGTTGTAAATACAGCCGAGCTGTCCTGAATGATATTTTCATCGCCATTGAGATAATAGGTATAGGCAAAATAGATGAGCATCATCTCGTCGCCGGTGCCTTCACCAAGAGTTACCGGTTCGGGTGGATTGTTCGGGTTAAACAGATTGTTGCTGGTATTATCATAATACGCTTCGCCGCGAAGTACGGTACCTGAACTCATCTTTTTAACCTTGGGAAAGAAGTAAAGGCCCTGCCAATGGAAATTCCATTTCGGAATATCGATCAGTCTAACGGTATCCGAGGGAGCATCGGGGGCAAAGGCATACGACTTGATGGAACTGCCAATCAGATGCATATGTGGACCTATAGCCAACACTGACACATTAATCGGTACGGTATATTGCGAATAAAAGGTTTTGGTGGTATTCGCCGGTATGAAAAGCGGCCCATTGGTCAGAGAAGTTATATGATCCAGCGGTGATGAGATAAATATAGGGCGTACAAAGTTGTTGGGCGTAAACCGTATGTTGATTTTGCTGCTGTCTGTTTGCCCCTGCGAACCCGGAGCATAATGCACCTGCAGTACAAAATGACCATTGGCATTAAGTTCTATACCCATACCCTGAGGATAAAGTTGTGGCGTAGAACCCGGCACCCACAAACCAATTAAGCGACTGTCGCCGCAACCCGAACCACCAAAGCAAGAATACCCGGGCAACGGATCGTTAGCATCATTCTGAGCACATTGTCCTGTGGTATCGTAGAATACTAAAACGTGATGAACGATACTGCTGTTTCCGGGAATTACCTCTATGGCCTCGGCAAATTTCTTTTGTGTAAGGCCACTCGGAATCGTGAAGCATCGGTATTCGTCCTGAGAGGATTGTACGGTGTATGTCGTAATTTTTTTGGTTAGGTCGATGCTGGATAGCTGAGAAGCGCTGTTGAACACCGGAGGCGGAGGTGCCAGATCGGGGTTGCCCTCCGGCGCGCCGGCCGCATGCCACTGATTGATGAGATCGATTTCCTGTTGCGTAAGAACCCGCTCATGAGCAAAAGAACTGTATGATGGCGATGGGGGCCAGGGTGGCATACGGCGCTCACTCACCGAGTTTGCAAGGTAGAACGATGCATTTGAAGCTTCTTCGTAACTCATCAGGGCAAATGGCGCAATACCTCCCTCGCGATGACAATTTGAGCAATTAGTATATACGATGGGTGCAATATGTTCGCTCCAGTTGGGCGTTTGTGCTTGGCTGAACAAACAACAAAGCAAGAGCATCGTAACAGGCAATCCTATTTTCATAAGTTTATGTTGACTTCGTGAAGTTAGTAAAGTTTAACCAAAATCTTTTTCAATCTGATTCACGATTCGTTCGCAACCGGAATAGATCAATTCATAAACCGGCTGAAAACCAGCTTCATCGCCATACCACGGATCAGGTACCGATTGTTTTTTACCCGGCACCAGCACATCCATAAACCACTTCAGTTTATGTATGTCCTGTTGTCGTTTGAGTAATTTTTGCACCTGATAGTGCACATCGTCGGCCATCGTATAAATTACATCGTAATCCTCGAGGTCGGATGAGGAAATTCTTCGTGCCCGATGATATTGCAGATCAATGCCGTGTTTCATTGTGGTGCGTATGGCTCTCTTGTCGGCTGTTTCACCGATATGGTAGCCGTTTGTTCCGGCTGAATCCACTTTAACAAGATGATCGAGCTTGCGTTGTTTCAGCAGGTGAAGCGTAATGGCATCGGCCATCGGCGAACGGCATATATTACCCAAACAAACAAATAATATTTTCATAGGGCAAAATTGATGTATTTACATCATAGGCTTTACTGACTAACGAATCAATTCACGTACTTTGTGCCAAAGATTATTTTGTGAGCATCACCATACGCGAGTGCACCGGCGCCTCAGATCTGAAAACATTTGCACGACTGCCATACCGTATTTACCGTAACAACCGGTATTGGATACCTCCACTATTACAGGATGAGATTAAATCCTTATCTGCCACCGGCAATCCGGCTTTTGCTCAATGTGAGGCCGCCTTTTGGCTCGCCGAACGACAAGGCAGGCCCGTAGGACGTATTGCGGCTATCATCAACAAGGAGTACAACAAAAAGACCGGCGAGGCAATGGGCCGATTCTCCCGCTTTGAATGTGAGCAAGATCCGGAAGCCGCCACGCACCTATTACAAACTGCTGAAGCCTGGCTCAGGGCTAAGGGAATGATCGGCGTTCACGGACCGTTGGGCTTTAATAATCTTGATGGGCAAGGTCTGCTGGTTGAAGGTTTTGATCAGTTGCCTTCTATTGCGTCTACCTATCACCTGCCTTACTATCAAAAACTGATTGAAGACAACGGCTACGAAAAGGAAAATGATTGGGTTGAGTTTCGCCTGACCATAGGCGAAGTACCCGAAAAAGCCCTTAAGCTAAATGAGAGCATTAAACTGCGTTATAAACTTAAGCTGATCACCTTCAGCGACACTAAGCAGTTGGTGCCTTATGCCCCGAAAGTATTCCGACTGCTCAATGAGGCTTTTGCCGAATTACCTTATGTATCGCCATTTTCGGAGGAGATGATTGCTTTCTACTCCAAAAAATATTTCAAGTTTCTGAATCCGCGTTTTGTTAAATTGATCGAAGATGAGCAGGGAAACCTGGTTGCATTTATCGTATCGGTTCCGTCATTAAGCAGTGCTATGCAAAAAGCCAATGGCAGTTTATTCCCTTTTGGCTGGTGGCACATCCTTCAGGCATTTAAGAAACCGGAAGTCGCTGACTTGTTCCTGACCGGCATCGATCCCAAAATGCAAGGTCAGGGTGTTCCCGCCGTGCTGATTACCGAACTGCAGAAAACGATGCTCGAAAACGGAGTTCGCTATGTTGAAACAACCGGCATATTTGAAACCAATCATAAAGCGATTACAACCTGGAAAAACTACGAGCACATACAACACAAACGTCGTCGATGTTATCGTAAACTGTTTTAATGCATGTACAACCGCGATACCATAGTGGCACTAAGTACTGCGCCGGGAACGGCGGCCATTGCCGTTATCCGCCTGTCGGGTGCTGATGCCATACCGCTTGCCGATCGTTTATTCCACGGCAAAAAAAAACTAGCCGACTGCGCCTCGCATACAGCACATTTTGGCAGGATACAATCAGGAAGCCGATGGATCGATGACGTAGTGGTTACGGTGTTTAAAGCACCTCACTCCTACACTAAGGAACATACGGTAGAAATTTCGTGCCATGGCTCTACCTATATCGTGCAACAGATTTTACAAGCCTGCATACAGCAGGGCGCACGCACAGCCAAGGCCGGTGAGTTTACCATGCGTGCTTTTCTGAATGGCACACTCGATTTGTCGCAGGCTGAAGCCGTTGCCGATCTGATACACTCCGAGTCGGAAGCGGCACACCGTATGGCCATAGAACAGATGCGCGGCGGCTTCTCGGATGAAATTAAACGACTGCGCGACGAGCTGATACAACTGGCCTCACTGCTGGAACTGGAGCTAGACTTTTCGGAGGAGGATGTGGAGTTTGCCAACCGCGATCAGCTTAATGAATTGCTACTTCGTATCAGAAAATATGTAACATCCCTGATGGATTCTTTTCAGTTGGGTAACGTGATAAAGAACGGCGTAACTACCGTGATAGCCGGCCGGCCTAACGCCGGCAAATCGACCTTGCTGAATGCCCTGCTGAATGAAGAACGTGCTATTGTTTCAGAGATTCCGGGCACCACCCGCGATACCATTGAGGAATCGCTCAATATTAACGGCATACTATTTCGCCTGATTGACACCGCGGGCATACGGGATGCCGCTGATGAGATTGAAAAAATCGGCGTGCAGAAAACGATGCAGAAAATTCAGCAATCGGCACTACTCATTTATTTATTTGATGTAAACGGTATGCGCGAAGAAGATGTGCTACAAGATTTGAAACAATTACCCATTCAGGATATGCCTTTGATCCTGGTGGGCAATAAATGTGAAGAACGCAATCCCGATGAACTCGATGCCAGCTTCGGCGGACTGGATCAGGTTATTTTCATTGCAGCCAAAACAAAGCAACACCTTCAGGACTTAAAACACCGATTGGTTGATGCCGTGCTTGTTGGCAACAAGTCGATGCCCGACGTTGTGGTAAGTAATGCCCGGCATTATGATGCCTTATTGCGTACACAAACGGCGCTGGATGAAGCCCTCACCGGCATTGCCCTGCAACACTCCAAAGAGTTGATTGCGCTGGATATCCGGCAGGCACTTGATGCATTAGGTGAAATTGCCGGCATCATCTATCACGACGACTTGCTCGATCATATCTTCTCAAAATTTTGTATCGGAAAGTAACCGCCGATAATCAACGACAACCATCTACAACAAAAGATAAATGAAACCCTTGATAGTCAAAGGTTTTCGAGTTTTGTGCATTGTGGTGATTTTTCGTTTTTTTTTAGGTTTGTACCTTGGTTGTACCTTGAATGTTGTGGTTTTTAGAAGGGGAAATTTAACAGCCATCTGAAACGATCAATAACTCATATCATGTAACTGGCTTATGGGAATTAGCAATATGCTTTTTTTGCATATTGCACTCCTTAGTCAATAATCATCCAGTAACGAAAAGCGTCTGGATACCAATTGCGACCGGGTAATTCCTACTGGCTCAGTTTTTAATTTTCTTTCAATGTCAATGAATTCATTGGCGTATTGATAGAATCTTTCGCTGATGACAAAATCAGAAAGCCATTCGGTAAAATCCTGAAGCGCTGCATCGGAATGCTTGTAAATCAGGTCAGCGACGAGTGATGCATTTTCCCAATTAGAGTGCTCACTAATATTTAAATTCAATAGTTCTTTCCCTAAAAATTTGTCGATGAGGTAGGTGTTTGAAAAAAATGTTTCTAGCGCCATTTTCTCTGCTTCTTTACGCTTACCATTTTTGAAAAGGGTAATCGTCCATTCAAATAAGAACATTGGGTAACCGGCATCATCATCGAAATTCTTATGAAACCAATTGAAATACCTCATCGCTCCTTTATAGTCCTGCAGCTTTAAGTATAGAGCGGGTGGAAGATAACGAAGTCCTCTGCTATCATCGTAACAGCCCCATTGTTTCTTTTCTGCGGCAAGTGCACGCTTAATCGTGGCTATTTTGGTTTGGATTCTTTCGATTTGCTTGGGAGTCATGGATTATAAAATCAATGTCTTAAATCTATATGTTGCTAAATGAGTATACTCATCCTTCAATTCATCAGATAAAAAACTTTGTTCAATCCATAAAATCCAAGTCGGTAAAACGGCCTCAAATCGTTTATAAATAGCTTCAAGTGATTTGTCGGATATTTTAAGTGAGGTTGCTAGTGCTTTAAAATCATTACGATTCAATTTGCTCTTTTTACCGTTAATCGTTAATGCAGTTTCTTCCTTGTCCCCTGGCATTACAATGGCTGTATTGAGTAAATCATAAGCAGGAGAAAACTCGAATTCGCCCAATGAATTTTCAATGAGCGAAAAATTTTTTAGGTGCATGTCTGCATTCCCGGTGAGGTAGCAAAATAATACCAATTCAAAAAGTCTTTGCGCCTCTAATCCTTTGTTTTTTGTAAATGAATACGTTAGCTTTCCTATATTCTCTATAGACCCTCTGTATTTGTGTTCAGTTAAGTTTTCACTTAATTGACAAAAATCTTCCACAGCAATCTTTACACCTTTATTTCTATCAAAACGCTTGGTGATATAAGCTAGTTCACCGGACTTTAAGCGAATCAGGCCATGCCTGGCTGTTTTAATCTTTATCAATTCCGCCAAATGCATGGTGATGTCTTCATTTTCCGGAAGCTCTTTAAATTGGGAGGATGGGGGTTTTAAAATATAATCGCCATGCAAACCTACAATAGTTAATCTTGAAGGTTCATTTTTATGTTTCTCAACATTGAGTGATAACTTAGGCTGTACACCAGTTACTGCTTTGCTTTTTATAATGATTTGTTTCGCCAGCTCTTCCAGTTGTTTCATGTCAAAATCAATTTCAGGCGCTTGTGTTGCACCAAATAGTTTTTTAGCACATGAAGGATGATAATCTCGTTGATCATTCTCTAAGTGCTGATAACAATATAAACACTTGCTCATGATTCCATTTCTTTAGAGATGATTGATACACAACCAATGCTGTCTTTACATAAGGTCATTAACAAACCAAACCGATCGCTTGGATTGATTTTCCAATTGGTTACGGCAATATTTAGTAGCCAACCTTCCGGAATTAAGCCATCAAAAAAAGGGAATAACACTTTGCTTGTGAACGCTTTTTGTTGCAGTGGCAGTGTAAGGCTTACCGGCTTAGATGCTGTGCTTGTAAGATACTCGGCATTGTATTGAAACAAAAAGCCTTCATCTGTTTCACGAATGGTGCCGGCTAAATCATCCTTGTAATATACCTGCGCTTGTCTCATGCTTCAGTTTTTTGGATAACACCCAGTTCACTTCCAAACAAGGCTAATACTTGATTCACTTTATCCAATCGAACCGATTGTTTTCCTTGCTCTAATTCCCGAACAAAGCGAAGCCCGACCCCAGCTCTTTCAGCCAATTCAGGCTGAGTAACCTTGAGTTGCTTTCTTTTTTCTTTGATAAATGTTGCAATTGTTGAGCTCATATTTATACCCTTATGGGTACAAATATACTAAAAATTACTAAAAATGTACCCTAAAGGGTATAAAATAATAAATTTCACCTTAATTACACCCGATAGGGTATAATATTGATGGGTATGAATTTGTAAAAAATGTATTACTGCTTCTAAGATGTCTGACAAGTCATTCACTAAAGCCCAAAAGATCACATAATGAATGATATATCAGACAAAAGGGGGGCTTAAGTATAAAAAACAGATCACATTTCAGGATCCTTGAGGAGTGTTAAAATAAAATAGATGTTTAAGCGTGAGCAATGCTTATTTATTCTCATTCAGCATTCGCTTTACATCTGATACATTGTAGAATTTCCGTTTGCCAATTCTTGAAGGGTTTAATATTCCCTGGCTTCCATAATTGCATAAAGTCCGTCGGCTGATAATAAGCATCTTCATCACTTCTTATG
>BJGO01000101.1 GCA_014190535.1 Bacteroidota bacterium
ACGGGTTGGCAGTCATCTTCTGTACAGCCGGGGTATACCGTAGCTTCAAATACCACGTAATCCCCTTTTTTTATCACCTTGCCAATGGTTTCGCTGGCACTGAGAACCGGTTTCAGGTCGGGTACATTATGCTGATCAACAGGTGTGGGAACCGCCACAATAAAGAACTGCGCCTGGCGTAAGTCTTCGATATTGTTTGTGAAGTGGATATTACAATTTTCAAAAGCCTGTTTATCTAATTCATTGCTTGGGTCAATTCCTTTCTTCATCATATCAATGCGTGTAGCATTAATATCAAATCCGATTACTGCAATTTTCTTGGCAAATTCAAGGGCAATAGGCAAGCCTACGTATCCTAATCCTAAAACGGCGAGTTTGCTCTTTCCGGAGAGCAGGTCATCGTAAATCATTATTTAATTCGTTTTACTTCGTTATGTGTTAATTGATAGCATTGTTTGCTTTCAGGGCATTCGGCAATACCTTCTTCATTAAATTTTAGGCGGTGGCCGTACTCACTCATCCAGCCCAATTGTCGGGCAGGGTTGCCAACCATTAGCGCATAGGGTTTAACATCCTTGGTTACAACGCTTCCGGCACCTATAAAACAATATTCACCGAGTGTATGACCACATACAATGGTGGCGTTTGCTCCAACCGATGCACCCCGTTTAAGTAAGGTGGGTTCATACATATGCTTGCGCACAATGGCACTTCTTGGATTAGTAATATTGGTAAATACCATACTTGGCCCCAGGAATACCTCATCTTCACAAACAACGCCGGTATAAATCGATACGTTATTCTGAACTTTTACGCGATTGCCCAGTTTTACGCCGGGGAGCACAACTACATTTTGACCAAGATTACAATCTTCGCCAATTTCACAGTCAGGCATAACATGTGAAAAATGCCATATTGTAGTTCCGTTGCCTATTTTACAACCCGCATCAACAACTGCAGTCGGGTGCGCTTTAAAAGGTGGTTTATTATTTACGGTTTCTGCCATGGGGTTCCTTGCCAATCCTTAAAGAAAGGCTCGGCAAATATATCGTTTTAGACTAAAGACCAAGCACCGTAAATGGATATTATCTCCGATAAATGCCATCCATACAGTCTACAGCAGAACTGTTAAAAATTATTTAACATCAAGCATCTTTTTGAAGTAATCGTAGGTGATACGAAGTCCTTCTGCTCGATGTATTTTCGGTTCCCAGTTCAGGATTGATTTAGCTCGGCTGATATCGGGCTGTCGTTGTTTGGGGTCATCTGTAGGTAATGGTTCATAAATAACCTTCTGTGCTGTTCCTGTAAGCTTTATGATTTCTTCAGCAAACTGACTGATGGTGATCTCATCGGGATTACCCAAGTTTACTGGTAACACATAATTACTGAGTAACAGTTTATAAATTCCTTCTACCAGATCCTCAACATAACAGAAGGAACGAGTTT
Source organism: Bacteroidota bacterium (assembly GCA_014190535.1). Lineage (GTDB taxonomy): Bacteria > Bacteroidota > Bacteroidia > Chitinophagales > UBA10324 > BJGO01. Next base: position 1,450 of record BJGO01000101.1, read on the forward strand.
GGGAGCCGTCGCCGTATATGGTAAGATCTTTACCGGTGAGGGCCTGATAAAAGAAATTTGGTAGCACACGGCCATCGTTTAAACGCATACGCGGGCCATAGGTATTAAAAATACGCACGATGCGGGTGTCTACCTGATGATACGTATGATAAGCCATAGTAATTGACTCCTGGAATCGCTTTGCTTCGTCGTATACACCTCTCGGACCAATAGGATTTACATTGCCCCAGTAATCCTCATTCTGTGGATGCACCAGCGGATCGCCATAAACCTCGCTGGTTGATGCCACGAGTATGCGGGCATTTTTTGCTTTGGCCAAACCGAGTAAATTATGCGTGCCGAGCGAACCCACTTTTAAGGTTTGTATGGGCATTTTAAGATAATCAATAGGTGAGGCCGGCGATGCAAAATGCAGGATGAAATCTAATGCGCCGGGAACATGCACGAATTTGCTGACATCGTGATGGTAGAAGGTAAACTCTTTGATCGGGAATAAGTGTTCAATATTTCTGAGATCGCCGGTAATGAGATTATCCATACCGACAACATCATAACCCTCGCTAAGAAATTTATCACACAGGTGAGAGCCAATGAAACCTGCTGCTCCGGTAATAAGTACGCGCTTGCGATTCATAGATTGATTTTATGGATTATTGATGATTTCCCGTCCGATGCTGTTGTAATAAAACCCGTATTCGCCCGGTGTATCCAGATTGAATACATTACGTCCGTCGAATATGGCTTTCTGTTTCATCGAAAGAGATAACTTTTTGAAGTCGGGAGTGCGAAACTCGGCCCATTCGGTTAAAATGGCGAGTGCATCGGCATCGTTGGCGGCATCATAAGGATCATTGACAAAGAGTATGCTTGTCCCGAATATTTTTTTTACGTTTTCTATGGCTTCCGGATCGTAAGCGATAACCGAAGCCCCTTCGGAAAGCAATGCTTCAATAATGTATAAGGCCGGGGCTTCCCGAATATCGTCGGTGTTTGGTTTAAAGGCTAAACCCCATATGCCGATCGTTTTTCCTTTGAGACTTCCGTTGAAGTAATTTTTTATCTTTTCGAAAAGGACCATTTTCTGAATACGGTTCACATCCATAACAGCATCCAGTATCTTGAACTCGTATTGATGTTCCTGTGCTGTTTTATGCAGTGCCTGAACATCTTTCGGAAAACAACTGCCGCCATAGCCGATGCCGGGGAATAAAAAACGCTTGCCGATTCGGTTATCACTGCCTATGCCCCTGCGCACCATGTCGACATTTGCTCCAACGCGTTCACACAGATTAGCAATCTCGTTCATAAACGAGATGCGGGTAGCGAGGTAGGCATTGGCGGCATACTTAGTCATTTCAGCACTGCGCTCATCCATATAGATTATTGGATTGCCTTGTCGCACGAAAGGCTCATATAATGCATCCAGTTTTTTTCTTGCTCGATCAGATGATGTGCCGATAACAACACGATCCGGTTTCATAAAATCCTCCACGGCCACGCCCTCACGCAGAAACTCCGGATTACTCACCACATCAAATGCTGTTTTTGCATTAAGGGCAATAGCGGCGTGTACCTTTTCGGCAGTACCAACCGGAACAGTACTCTTATCAATGATGATTTTATAGTCTTTGATCAGGCGCCCCAATTCATCCGCTACGCCGAGGATGTATTTTAAGTCAGCACTGCCATCCTCACCCGGAGGTGTGGGTAGGGCTAAAAAGATGATTTCAGCATCCTGAATGGCGTCATTCAGATTTGTGGTAAAGTGCAGTCGGTTATGCTTCACATTGCGTTCAAACAAAATATCAAGATCCGGTTCATAGATTGGTATGTTGCCGGCCTGAAGTGCCTTTACTTTTTCTTCGTTGATATCTACGCAGGTAACGTAGTTTCCTGTTTCAGCGAAACATGTTCCGGTTACTAATCCAACATATCCTGTTCCTACAACAGCTATTTTCATAACGATTTATTTTACAAATTCCATAATGGTATTACAGATATACTCCAGTTGATCAGTGCCCATTTCGGTATGAATAGGCAGGGAGAGTACACGTGGAGTCAGGTAATCTGTATTGGTTAATGAACCACTTACACGACCTCTGTTTTCAAAAGCTTTTTGCTTATGACATGGTATGGGATAGTATAACATGGTGGGTATACCTTTATTTTTAAGATGTTCAATCAACGACTCGCGTGGTACCGATTCGTCGAGAATAATGGTATATTGATGAAACACGTGATGGGCATATGCGGCTCGGTACGGTGTCGTAATTTTTGTGTTGGATTGGAAGGCCCGATCATAATAGTCAGCTACGTGGCGGCGGGCATGGCAGTAATCGTCCAGATGTTGAAGCTTCACCCGAAGTACTGCGGCCTGTATGGTATCCAGCCTGGAGTTGATGCCGATTAGATCGTGCTGGTATCTGATTTTCTGACCATGAGAGGCTACCATACGGCACGATACAGCAAGTTCCTCATTATCGGTAAATATGGCGCCACCATCTCCATAGCAACCCAGATTTTTTGAGGGGAAGAAAGAGGTTGTACCTGCCAGGGCCATAGAACCGGTTTTCTTTCTGGTGCCGTTGCTGAAGGTAAATGTACCACCAATGCCTTGTGCGTTATCCTCAAGAACAGGTATGTTATGTGCTGCGGCGATACGGAGTATTTCTTCCATGTTGGCCGCTTGCCCGTATAGATGTACAGGAACGATTAGCTTGGTCTTAGGGGTAATAGCCTTTTTCAAAGCCTCGATGTTTAAAGTGAACGTATCCCGGTCAACATCAATAAATACGGTTTCGAGGCCAAGAAGTGCGGCGGCCTCCACGGTAGCAAAATAGGTGAATGAAGCAGATATAACCTCGTCACCGGGTTTTAATCCCAGGGCCATCATCACAATCTGAAGGGCGTCTGTTCCATTTGCACAAGGAATACAAAAACGGCTTCCGTTATATGCGGCCAGTTCGGAGGCAAAATCCTGAACGGCTTTTCCATTAATAAACGCGGTTGTATCAATGACCTCCTGTATGGCAAGGTCTACATCTTTTTTAATTTTTAGGTACTGACCTTTCAGGTCTACCATTTCAATTTTATTCATAATTAATGCGGCGCAAATATAGTATAATTAGATAGCGGCGTTATTTGGGATAATACTTGTTAAGTTTGATTTCGGATGAAAAAATGCTTCTTCCTTCTCTTTAGTTTAATAGCAATAAATGGCGTTGCGCAATCCCTTCGCGATACATCGATTGCGGGGACCCTCATTGCCGGAAATTTTGGCTATTTCTTTCCGGGTGGTGATTTTGCAAAACGATTCGGAAATACCAGCTCAGTAGGAGGGACCATATTTCGTAAAACCCGGTCTAATTATTTTATTGGCTTAGGCAGTGATTTTATTTATGGGCGCAATGTAAAAGATGCCTCATTTATTGACTCCATCAGTTCCGGTAATGACCTGATTGGTTACACGGGTACTATCGCCGAGGTGGCACTTTATGCTCGCGGGTTTACGGCGTATGCTACTGCCGGCACCCTTGTACCTATACGAAGGATAAATCCGAACTCCGGCATTTTGTTTACCGCAGGATTGGGTTTTTTGCAACATAAAATACGTATTGTTGATTTGGATGAGATTCTGTTGCAACTGGATGATACCTATAAAAAGGGGTATGACCGTTTAACAAATGGCATCCTGCTCTGTCAGTCTGTTCAGTTTCTAAATCTGGATGCGCACCATCGAATTAATTTTAAGATAGGTCTGGAGTTTAAAGAAGCCCTTACCCGAAACCGGCGAAGCTGGAACTTTGATGAGCGCAGGCAGGATGAGGCATTACGATTTGACCTCATGTTTGGACTCAGCGGTTCCTGGATATTACCTTTCTACAGTAAATCAGAAGAACGTTTTTATTCATTCTGATGTCCATGTTTCTTTATCAACTTGCCATTAAGTTATATGGAATGCTGATCTTGATGGCCTCTCCGTTTCATCGCAAGGCTCGCTTATGGATTGAAGGGCGAAAAGGATGGACTGACCGTTTAGAGGAAATCCTGATGCGAAATAAAAAACCGGTAATATGGATGCACTGTGCGTCGGTTGGCGAGTTTGAACAGGGCCGACCAATTCTTGAAAGGATACGAAGCGATTATCCGGCGCACCTCATTGTACTTACATTTTTTTCTCCTTCAGGGTATGAACTGAGAAAACATTATTCGGGTGTCGATCAGGTGCTTTATCTCCCGTTAGACACGGTAAAAAATGCCCGTCGTTTCATTCAAATGTTAAATCCTCAGTTGGCAATATTTATTAAATATGAATACTGGCTGAATATTTTGATGGCTTGTAAAAAAGCCAACATACCGTGTATACTGGTGTCAGCATATTTCAGGCCGCAACAAATATTTTTCCGTTGGTATGGATCTGTATTCCTGAAAGCACTCAGGAATTTCAGTATGATAGTGGTTCAGGATAAGCATAGTAAAACACTACTTCTTAAATACGGCATCAACCGTGTGGTTGAAGCAGGCGATACCCGCTTCGACCGGGTGCTACAAATTGCCTCGTCCCGAAACGAAATACCATTGGTAGAGCTTTTTATTTCTCAGCATACCTGCCTTGTTGCCGGCAGTACGTGGCCTGCGGATGAGGAACTCCTGGCGCAGTCGCTGAGCCATTTCCCGAAATTGAAATATATTATCGTGCCACACGAAATAGACCGTCATCATATCAACCAACTTAAGAAACGGATGCCGGGTGCTGTTCTTTACTCGCACATACATGAAACCGGAAATTTAGCGGGTGGTCAGGTGCTGATACTCGATCAGATAGGTTTATTGTCCGGCTTATATCGATATGCCGATTTCGCTTATGTGGGAGGCGGATTCGGGAAAGGAATCCATAACATATTGGAAGCCGCTGTATATGGCATACCGGTGTTCTTTGGTCCCGCACATCAAAAATTCCGCGAGGCCGGGGAGTTGTTGCAAGTGGGAGGCGCTCGCTGTATTCGGGATGTAAACGAATTGGTAGATGAATTACAGGAGCATATTCGCTCTGATAAAAAACGTAAAGACTCCGGCGAACAGGCAGGCACGTATGTGAAAAATAATTCGGGGGCTACTGATATCGTTATGAAAAATATCAGGCAGTATTTGAATGGATGTTAAGGCGCATAACGACGCTGTATTAACGTCTTGAATTCGGTAACCATATCATTATCGTTGCTCCAGTTTAACTTGGGATGCAGGTGCGTATTGATGTATAACAATGCCGTTTCGTAGGAATCACAACTGTTCAGATAGTTAATCGCTTCATCGTAGAGGCCGGCATCATTACCAAATAAAAAATTGATGTATGAAAAACGCTTGTTCAAACTGATGAAGGTTTTTAAATCCTTGATGGCTGTAAGCTGCATCTTTGATGCTCTGTCGGCTTCCTCGCGCTTATAGTTTTCGTTCAGAGAGGGCTTGTCGGCGGCTGTTTTTATTTTGATCGTATCGGAAAGTGTGCGACGACCACTGCTGAACTTAAATGTTGCATTCAGCTCAGCTCCTGATTTTCCGGAGCCGGGTTCAACCTTACTGCCTGCATCCTGAATATGAGGAGGCGTTACAGGGGGCTGAGGCGGTACGATTGGCGGCTGGTAGCCCGGATTTAAAGGAGGAGCCTGCTGAGAAAATTGCGGAGGATAGTTTTGTGTAGGATAGCCGGTATAAGGGCTATTCGGATCGGGTGCAGGATACCCGGGAGCCGGATATTGAGGCATGCTTACGGGAAGCGCCAGAATTAATTCGTACAGTTCACGCACGTAATTCACAAGCAAATCCTTATCTACCTTGCTGACAACACCGCCGTTTTGTGCAATACTGTGTTGCAGATAATTAATCTTTTCTACAAGGACTGAGATCTTAGTATGAATGCCTACATCCATTTTGTCAACACAAATTTAAGGACTAATTGCTTTAATGTATCTAAACGGCGATAAAATACTTTTATGCGCATCAAGGGTATATTTGTACGAAATCAGCCCATGAATCGTCAAAAAGCCATACAACTGCTAATCGATAGATTACACGCCAGATATTATCTTGAAATCGGCGTATTCGATGGTCGGTGTTTTATGGAGATACGTGCTCCTTACAAGGTAGCTGTTGACCCGGATATGAAAATTACATTTCGATATAAATTACACGCAATACGTAAGCGGGTCGAAAATCTGCGTAATCAATACAAGCATCTAACCAGCGATGCCTACTTTGCGTCCTTGCAGTCGAGTTCGCCAGGTCGTTTATTTGACGTGATTTTTATCGATGGGCTTCATACCTATTCACAAACGTTTATCGACATCATCCATGCACTTCAGTTTTTAAATCCAAAGGGAGCAATCGTTTTACACGATATCAACCCGGATACTGAGGCATTGGCCTTGCCTGCATCGTCGCGCTCAGCCGCAATGCAGGCTGTAGGGAAAAGCGGTGGTTGGTGTGGCGACTCCTGGAAAGCTTTCCATCACCTCATTGCCTGCAACCGGAGTCTGAATCAACTGGATTTGTTTACACTGAACTGCGACTTCGGGTTAGGTGTCATTTTCCCAAAAGAAGAATTTAACCGAAACGACTGGAAAGGATTTTCTCCGGAAAGCCATTATGAAAATTTACCATACGAGGTTCTGGATCGAAACAGGGCCGACGTCATAAAACTGGTTGAGCCTGACTTCATTAATCAATACTTAAATAGTAAACAGCTTAAATCCGTCTGATATGTTTTTAGAACCTTACGAGAAACCGCATCGCAATGGCTGGATTGAAGTGGTTTGCGGTTGTATGTTTTCAGGTAAAACCGAAGAGCTGATTCGCAGACTGAAGCGTGCCAAAATTGCCAATCAGAAGGTAGCCATTTTTAAGCCTATGCTCGATACACGGTACGATGAAGTAAACATCGTTTCGCACGATGAAAATAGCATTCATTCTACGCCGGTTAAATCAGCCGCCGATATTCCCTTATTAGTAGCTGATACTGAAGTAGTGGGTATTGATGAGGCACAGTTCTTTGATGAATCATTACCCCAGGTATGCGAAGATATTGCCAATCGGGGCATACGGGTTATCATTGCCGGGTTGGACATGGATTTTGCCGCCAAACCATTTGGCCCTATGCCCTTATTGCTTGCCCGGGCTGAATACATTACTAAGGTACACGCCATCTGTGTGCGTTGCGGAAATCTGGCTTCTTACTCATACCGCTTGTCCGATATCGACTCTACGGTACTACTGGGTGCAAAAAACCATTATGAGCCCCGTTGCAGAACCTGTTTTATCGAGGGCATGAGCATGAAATAAAACCTATACTGTTTATTTCGATCAGCGATCAAGCTATGGCGCACCTTCGATGTTTATGGGGTGATGATCAGTTTATTTTGAATCAGTCCGAATTAGAATATATCAGTCCGTAATTCTTTTTTAATTTCTTACGATTCCATTATTACCGGATCAAGGTAACGTTTCCCTGCAGTATAATCGTTTCGTTATCGGTGTTTTTGGCTGTAATGGAATAAACATAGGTGCCAACAGCCTGATCCGTATTATTGAATTGCCCGTTCCATCCGGTATTGAGGTCATTTGTTTCAAACACAACCTGTCCCCATCGGTTAAATACGATAAAGGAGTTCAGTTCTACAGGTCCTTTTACCAGCAGTCGGAAGAGATCATTTTTTCCATCACCGTTCGGGCTGAATGCACTGGGTACCTCAATAATTTCATTGCACTCGATATAGATAATGAGCGAGGCGGATGCCGAACATCCGGCATCGTCGGTTCCGGTAACCTGATAGGTAATGGTTGAGGCCGGTGTTGCCAGCGGAGCCGCACAGCTTATACACGTGAGGCCGGTGTTGGGAGTCCATACATAGGTATCGGCGCCCGATGCAGTCAGCGCTATGGATTCCCCTCTGCAAATGGAGTCTTTGGTTGCTGTTGCTACTAC
>BJGO01000102.1 GCA_014190535.1 Bacteroidota bacterium
ATAGCTCGTATTTCCGCAATCAGCCTGCTTAGCTTATTGCTCTTTATACTCCTTACGGTAGGGGCCTTAACTTACATGCTTCGCAAACCATCGGTACAAACCAAAGTAACTCAATGGATAACGGGTATCCTATCCGACAATCTGAATACACAAGTGCGCATCGGCTATGTAGATATTGATTTTTTTAATACCCTGATGCTTCGGGACGCGCTTATTCTCGATCAACAACAAGACACCTTACTATACGCCCGGGAATTAAGGGTAGACATCGCTTTGCTATCGATATGGAACAAACAACTGATTATTGAAAATCTAAAACTGAACGATACCTATATCGGCTTAATGCGCAAGCAGGGACAGAGCGATTTTAACTATCAGTTCATCCTGGATGCCCTTGCCGGTGGCGATACCACCTCCTCCGGATTTCAAGTTCTGATAGCGCTGAATCATTTGGAATTGAATCAATCTCGCATCCGATATGGCGATCATAAAAATGCTCTCGACCTGCACATAAGCCTGCCAATAATTGATGCAAACATCGACAGCATGGATTTACAACGCCCATTCTTTGCATTAAAAAACGGGTTGATTGAATCACCCGTAATTCATGTACTCATTCATGATCTGCCCCAGACTAAACCAGACGAATCAACAGAAACAGACACCGCATTAGTACATCTGAACACGAAGACATTTGGTTTAACCACGAAGTCCTTTATGATGAATAATGCACGATTTGTGTATCAGGTAGAGCACGCTGCACCAGACACTACAATGTTCGACGCCAATTATATACAACTGAACGACATCAATATTCAAACGGGCTATGTTGCATTTGTCGGTGATTCGATTACAGGCGATCTCCATCACCTGTCATTAGCAGAGTCGTGTGGTTTTCGGATCGACACGCTGAAAGGGCAATTTCGTGTTACGCCTTTCACAACGGAAATCAATAATATGCTACTGCGTCTGCCTCGCTCACGCATTCAAGATGATATACAACTTACCTACTATAACTTTCCCGCTTTCTTAAATTTCAATCAGGATGTAAACATCCGGACGACCATAAAACAATCTACCATAGACCTTAGAGATATTGCCTGTTTCGCCACTGAACTGCAATCGTTCAATGAACCCCTGAATGTATCGGGTATCATACGGGGCAGTGTATCTGAATTTAAGGGTAAGCATATGCATATAACTTTTGGAACATTAAGCACACTGAAAGGAGACATCAACATATTCGGACTGCCAGACCTGGAAAATACATTCATCGATTTTGTTGCAACTGAATTACGAAGCAATCACGCCGATTTGAATAAACTGAATAAGCGCATACAACTTCCCGAGGTAATAAAAAACCTGGGCACAATCAGCTTTAATGGTAACTATACCGGCTTCATCAACGACTTCGTTGCCTACGGCGCCTTACATACCGATTTGGGTACTATGGTGAGCGACTTAAATATGAAGAATGTATTCACTCCCGAAAAAGCAACTTATGTAGGCACCTTGTCCTCACCCTATTTTAATCTGGGAAAATTCAGTGGTGCCGATAGTTTACTTGGGAAAATATCTTTCAATTCCAGATTATCCGGTACCGGATTAACCTCTAAAAGCCTTGATGGTAGTGTTATTGCCGTAATCAATGAATTCGACTTCAACCAATACCGATACCACGATATCGATATCAATGGCGCATTTCATCAGCAGGATTTTACCGGCCGAATTCAAATAGATGACCCTAATGTCAATCTCGATGTTATTGGAACCTTTGACTGGAAAGGAAAAGATCCTGCCTATCATTTTCTGCTAACATTGAATAGGGCCAACTTGCGCGAGCTTCATTTCAGCGATGCAGACTATCAACTTTCAGCTCAGGGAAAAATAAATGCCCGAGGTACCGATCCGGATTCCCTGCAGGGGCGTCTCCGTTTTGATCAGATTGTATTTACTGAGGAGGATCGAAAACTAATACTGGATTCGTTGTCCTTACAAATCGACGCAGATCAAGCCGGTAAACACATCCGACTGCAATCTCCCGTGATACAAGTAGCTGTCGATGGTCATCTCCAATTCGCCGATGTCTATCACTCGCTTATGAGTACGGTTTCTGAATATTTCCCTTCACTACCGCTGTCGTTCCATAAAATCCCGGTAACCGACACCTATACCCTATCAATTAAAACAAAGGATATATCTGCTGCGGCCGATTTCTTTTATCCGGGTTTAACCGGTTTGAATCAAGCTGAGTTTACAATTGACTATAATAAATCCGGCAACCCCATTCAGTTAAATGGCTCCATTCCACAACTCCACTTCGGGCAATATCAAATCAATAACATCCGATTAATTACAACATCTCACAACAACAGATTAACCAACAAGATCATTGCGGATCGGCTTTACATACAGGATTCTATACAGGTGGATGAACCTCAACTCGAAATGGCGGTTTTTAATGATTCCGTATCGGTTCACCTTTTTGCCAAAGATGATATCAACAGATCGCTGATTGATATAAATGGTTTGATCAAAGGTGGAAAAGATTCTATACAGGCCTCTCTATATAAGTCCAGCATTATCATCCGTAATGAGCCCTGGGAATTAAATAATAATAATCTGGTGGTGTATGGCAAAAATTACCTGCGCATCAATGATTTGCAACTGTCATCAGGAATGCAATCGGTTCGGGTATTTACAAACCGTCAGGATGGTGATAAAACCCATATAAACCTGTCGTTTACTAATCTCAATGCCGGTAATTTCTATCGGTATATCCGAATTGGCGACTATGATGCCGGAGGAATTATTAATGGTAAAGCAACCATACTGAATGTTTTTGATGAGGTGCGCTTTCAGTCCGATTTTGTAATTAATCAATTTTATTTCAACGGGGACTCTATAGACCGGGTAACCGTTAAAGCAAACTATGATACAGACAAAGATGAGGTACAGCTTTCTGTAAAAGCCAAGGATACTAAATATGATTTTGAGGTCAGCGGAACCATAAATCCCTCGGCGAAAACCGATCAATTCAACCTGCATCTTGAACTGTTAAAGTTCAGGCTTAACGCTTTGGAAAAATATCTTTCAGACTACATCTCCTCGGTATCCGGCATTGCGGCGGGAGCCGTGGATATCAAAGGTACCATAGAGAAACCCGTAATTTTTGGTAAGGTTGATATACCAAACTGTGCCCTGCGTATCAATTATTTACAAACGGAGTATCAATTTCAGAATGAAACAATTACGTTCTATGAATCCCGCATTGACCTGGACGAAATCATATTGTATGACAAATTCAAAAACAAAGCAACGCTGGGTGGAGAAATCACACACAATCACCTCAGTGATATCCGGCTAAATCTGTTTCTTAATGCCACGCAGTTTAATTTACTGAATACGACAGCGCGCGATAACAGCCTGTATTATGGGCAGGCGTTTGCCGGAGGTATTATTACGTTCAAAGGGCAACCGGATAATCTGGAGATCAATGCAAATCTGGTTTCCAAACCGGGCACAGCCATATCGATTCCCATTACCGATGAATATACGGTGAGTGAAAATGAAACCCTTCATATCATCAGCACGCAACAGCAACAAAATCTGAATGTTGCCAACGACGATTATCACCTCAGATTAAACTTTGAGCTGGAATTAAATACGAATGCGGCAATCAAAATAATTTTTGATCAAAAAGCCGGTGATATCATCAACGGCACCGGCAAGGGTAATCTGCGCCTCGACATCAACAGCAATGGCGATTTCAATATGTATGGCAACTATGTGATTGAGCAGGGTGATTACTTATTTACGCTTCAGAATTTTATCAATAAAAAATTCATCATTGGCAATGGCGGTACAATAAGCTGGAACGGAGATCCCTATGAAGCTAAAATTGACATCGACGCCATCTACTCGGTGCAACGTACAACCATATCTGAACTGATGCAGAGTAACGGTTCGGTATTAAATACACAGGAGCTGAATGAAGCGAATCAAAAGATACCGGTAGATGTGTATATGAATTTGAGCGGTTCACTGATGCAACCTAATATCGGATTCGATATTCGCATTCCATCCGGATTCAGTTCTGTAGGATCACTTGCTTCCCGTGAACTGGAACGTCTTAAACAGGATCCGAACGAATTGAATAAACAGGTATTTGGTCTTCTGATTATGAATCGGTTTCTGCCGGCCAACATCGATGCCGGTATCGTTGGTGGTGGAGTAAACAGCAGTGTATCTGAATTTCTATTTAATCAGCTCAGTTATTGGGCATCACAAAACAAATTCAATATTGGCGTGAATGTCAATTACAATACCTACAGTCTGAATAATGACCCTACTAATGATATTCGTCGCCGAGAGTTTATTGTAGGCTTGCAGAAATCTCTATTTAACAATCGCCTTACTGTGGGTGCCGGCGGCAACTTCGATGTATCGTCTAATACGTCGAGTAATGTAAACCGGGTTGCTGCCGACGTAAACGTTCAGTTCAAACTCACACCGGATGGACGTTATATATTAAGTGCATACAACAAAAGTCAGTACGACTTACTGCTCGATGCCAACAGAAACAAACGGGGCGTATCTATTGCCTACCGTAAAGAATTCGACAATTTCAGCGAGCTGTTCCGTAAACAACAAAAGTCACCGCAATAAGGTATAGTGCTTATAGATAATTATTATCGATGAGATAGTCGATCACTTGTTTCCTGGAGTTCTTGGCTGGAATGAGGTTGATCGTGGTGCTCTTACCGTCTTTCATCGTCATAATAGTTGCACTGCTTGCATCCGCATCGGCATAAACGGCTTCAGCTATTTTCTGACCGTTAGGGAGATAAAATACAACCTGCTTCGAAAAAATCTTATTGATATAGGTACCACTTTCATTGAAATAACCAATTTTATTGGTATCCTGTGTGATGGCATCGTCGATCACAATTACGGCGGCTTTACGATTGCGGGTTACCATTTTAAATTGACTATCCAGTGGCGATCCTGTAACCAATGCCCCACCATTATTCAGCACAAAGGACTCCTCTTTATCCTTGGGTACCATCATAGCATCTGCAATCAATTCATTGCTAACGATAATTCCCGGCAGTTCTTTTTCCTCTTTGGTTTTTAGTTTAACCTCGTTGCCGCTGTTAAATTTTACCCGGTAAGAGCCAAATGAACCGATGCCCGTTGGTATTTCGTAGCGGATATAGATGAGTTGTTCGCCTTTCAGATTCGATAATTTGTAATCCGGATGATTGGGGTCACCTCCTTTGATTTCTTTCATTACACAATACACCTTCGCTTGATGATACAGGGTGTCGCCGTAGTATACGACCGGTGCGGCTTGAATTGCATTTAATCGTTTACTATCAACCTGTGAAAACACATGAGTGATTGATAAAATCATTAGAAGTAGAAAAAGGGAAATTTTATTCATATGTGGTAATTATTTAATTAAACTGTTTGATTTTTTAAAACGTAATTAATGGTGGTTGCAATTGTTTCTCCGTGAGTTTGGTTTTAAGATTTTTTATTATTCCAATCGGGCAAGATATATTCGATTTCGGTTAAGATCTTTTGGTCCCGTACCGATAGGCTCCGTTCTATCGCCAACGCCATCTGTTTTAAGCTGAGAGCTACGGTATGTCAAGGCAATAATATGACCGGTTGAGTCGCGCTCCCACTTTAAGAATATTACAGAATGGCCTGATTGATTATTGCGCCAGAATTGCACAAAGTCGCCGGGCTGTGCTTCGTCAAAAGCAATCTTTCTACCCCAGCCCTGTTGTTCAAGCACAAACAGGCATTGCGTCTCCGTTGCATCGCGTGTGATCCCGTACCAATCTTTCTGAATTTTTTTGAGCTCATCCGACGACTTACCCTCAAATCGATGGTGTTCTTTCATCGTATTAAAAAACACGGTAAAGGTGTATCCGGAGCAATACGTTCCCGAGGCACTCTTTTTCAAAATTGTATCATCGGCATATACCAGATGCTCGGGGCAACCGGTGCTGGATAATACATATCGCCCGCTTGTGTAACGGTATGCTTCCTTTAAGATATAATCATTTAACGGTTGCGCAAAGGCAGATGGAAACACGAGCAACAATAAAAACACACATGCAATCTTATATGCATATAGGCTGTATCTGTGCTGTGTTAATTGTTTATTCACTTGTAAGTAAGCCGTGCGGTTTTGTTACATCGTTTCACGATTACAGCACTTTTTGCAAAATCTGTTCCAAAGCACCGCCATGCAGATTGAAGGCAATAACGTTACCGTTGCGGTCTATCAGATAATTGGTTGGTATGGATGTGATATTGAACTGTTTGCAGATATCGCTATCCCAACCTTTTAACTGACTGGCATGCGCGGGCCAGATTAAGCCATCTTTCTTAATAGCATCAGCCCATTTTGCTTTATTATCATCCAGGGAATAACTGAATACATCAAAACCTTTGTCCTTGTATTTATTATACACATTTACCACATTGGGATTTTCGGCACGGCAAGGCCCACACCACGAAGCCCAGAAATCAATCAGCACCACCTTGCCTCGTAACGAAGACAGCGAAATACTTTTCCCGTCGGGGTTGAGCCCGGTAATTTCAGGTATAGCAGTACCATTGGCGAAGGTTTGCGTCATTTGATAGAGATTATCATTTTTTGGTTTTAACGCTTCAATAAGTGCTTTGATGGATTCGTTGGCTGGAAACTTGGTAGCCAGCTTGTTGGAAATGATATTCAAATCCTGTAAGTCGGTTTGGGGGTTTAAGAAATTGGCAATGGCAAAAACAGCCAGCGTGCCATTGCTTACCGTATCGGCAAAATTTGTAATATATTTTTTCGACTCCTCAGCTTTGGCCTGATACAAGATATACAAAGCCTGCTTCATGGAATCCGTAATGGCGTTTTCTGCAGATTGCAGCTGCTTTACATAGACCGACATCTCCTTGCGATATCCGGTAACGTCTATAAGCAATTCCTTGAGCGAGTTACTTGCCGGCGAGCCTTTGATGCTATATGGTTTTACAAACATATCGGCTGTGTCGGCCTCAAGCGTTATGACCGTTGGCTTTTCATCCAATACCAATAGCACGTATTTCTTATTGCCATAGCGCAAACGATAAAGCGACTCCTTTTTGATATTGCCGGAAAGACTGAATGCGCCGCGGTCGCCTGCGGTTATGGTATCGATGGTAGTGATAGCGCCGGTAAACGACACCTCGTCCAGATAGATAGACGAACCTTTGCTGATACCGTTAATGGTACCGTTTATCTCATAGCCCTCTTTCTTTTCTTCCTTACAGGAAACAGAGAGTAGTACCATAAAGGCAAGTGTTAAAGTATGTAAACGCATGGTGATTAGTTTTTTTGAAGATTACTTGATGTATTGTTCCAGGGTTTTAGTCAGGTCTTCGCCACGAAGCCCGGATGCGATGACGTTGCCTTTAGGGTCGATTAAATAATTGTCGGGTATGGAGTGAATGCCATAATCTTTACATACGGCCGAGTTCCATCCTTTGAGTTCGCTTACGTGATAAGGCCACGATAAGCGGTCGGTGAGTATGGCTTTTTTCCAGCGCCCCTTATCCTGATCGAGCGATACACTAAAAATAGTAAAACCTTTATCCCGAAACTGTTGATATGCCTGAACCACATTGGGATTTTCCATACGGCAGGGGCCGCACCAGGATGCCCAGAAATCAATTAACACATAGTTACCACGCAGGGAACTCAGCGTAATCAGTTTGCCTGAGGTGTCGGCCATGCTGATCTCGGGTGCCACAGAGCCTATGCGGATGCCCTCGGGCATATCCGGCTCCGAGCCGGCCTGTTCCAGCTCACTTACCTGATTACTGAATTCCTGAGCCAGTGAAAAGTTGTATTGATTGGCTTTGATTCGGTTGTTTATTTTTTTCCATTGATCCATGTGATCGGTAGGACTCAATAAGCTAACGGTACAAAATATCATGGAAATAGGACTGGATACCGTGTCGGTAAACTGATACAGGCGGTTGAGATGCCTTGCATTAAGCTCATCCCGTTGTTTTTGCATATCGGCACGGTCTTTTTCAGGGAGCGTAGTGCCGGCTAACTGCATATCCAACTGATTAATGATATTATAGGTGGTTATGGCCAGGGATATCTGATCGCGGATATGATTGGTCGCCACGGAGCCGCTCACGGTATAGTTAAATGTGGGTATGGTAAGCGAATCGCCGCTGAAAACGATGTTGTTGCCGGGTTTATCGATGGCAACTAAAAAACCATTATTGCCGCTTCCCCCAATGCGCACCCGTAATAAGGACCACTCGGAAACCTGGCCGCTGAAGGCAAACGATTTATCTTTTGGGTTTACTGTGGCTGAATCCAGCACAGCCACCGCCTGGAGATTTAGCTTTTCGAGATACAATTTCTGACCGGTGAAACCGTTAACGGTGCCGCTGATTTTGTAGGTAAACGCCGGCGACGGATTGCCGGCAATAGCCTTTTGCACTGGAGGGCCGGTAAATACCAGCGCGAGCAAGAGCGCGATACAAGGTGATTTAAACATGAGTATAATTTATGGCATAAAGTTATTTCAAATAAATAACATAGGCCGTTTTGTGGGTGTCGTTATTTTTCTGTATTTATTTTTTGCATTTTAAAAATTTCATATTGCTAATGTATATATTTCAGTGAGCACAAAAATACACCATACCGGAATGTTGTGCCATCACACTCAAAGCCGGTGTGCTAAAGCATGTTAAAGCAGTTTATCGCAATTCATTTAAGTTTACGGCACTTAACAGCTCATGCGTTTTTTTCTTGCTCTGCTTGCCTTATGTGTATGCCTGAGGGCATCGGCACAAAACCACACCATCAGTGGTTACATCAGCGATGCCAAAACCGGCGAACGCCTCATAGGCGCCAATATCTATGAGCCCTCGCTCCGTATCGGTGCCACCACCAATACCTACGGCTTTTACAGTTTTAGCTTCGCCACCTCCGACAGCATACGTCTCCTCATCAGCTATGTCGGCTATCAGAGTATAATCCTGCGCCTGGCCCCCCGGCAGGATGAAAACCTGAACATTAATCTGCAACCTTCGATAACCCTGGGCGAAGTGCTTATTACCGCATCGCGCTCCGAACAAATACAGGACCGCACACAAATGAGCCGCATTGATCTGCCTATGGAAAAACTAAAATCCATACCCATGTTTATGGGTGAAACCGACATACTTAAAGCCATACAACTGCTACCCGGGGTTCAGGGTGGTGGCGAGGGCGGCAGTGGCCTGTATGTGCGCGGTGGAGGCCCTGATCAGAACTTAATCCTGCTCGATGGTG
>BJGO01000103.1 GCA_014190535.1 Bacteroidota bacterium
ATCTTTGGGCTTCAGGATTTCTCCCTCATGCCATTCAGATAATCCATGAAACGGTAAATCAACTGAAATTACGGTGTAGCTTTTACCAAATGAATGCTCCAGCACTTTGAACTGCCAGGCAGTATCGCCAAATCCATGAAAAGCAAATAGCAGTTTGTTGCCGGATCCAAATTTTAAGTAATGTAGTTTGTTATCCCCAATCGAAAAGATGTGGCTTTGTTGATTGGTCACTTTTTATTTGGTGAACTTATTAAAGTATTTCATACCGAGCGACAAACCAAGTGTGATCAACGTGTTCATCCATTCATTTTTCGAAGCACCACCGGCATCTTTTTTTTGTTGATCATTTTCCTTACTTAGCCAGGAGGAAAGCCATCGATTGAGATTCATGTTTAAAAAACTCTTTACAAGAGTTTCAATAACGATAGCGCCTGCATTATCCTGATAGTAATGAATTCGGTTGGTAATTTTTTCCTCTGTTACACGACATTCACTTTTCAGAAATGTAATACGTTCGCGCAAACTCTTTAAATCACTAACTTTTGTTTCCATGGGTTTCTTTAAAGAATGATTTAATAAACTGGTTTGCCAGATACTTCTCCGCAATGGTATTCCGCTTCAGGTACATGATCAGAAATAGAATCAGATAAATACCCGACACGATACTAAATCCGATAATATGACTGTGTAACAAGCTGGAGAGATAGATGCCGCCGAGAATACTGAGCATGATCAAGGCAATAAACAATACAAAAAGCAACACAAAATATATCAGAAAAAGCGAAAAAACTCTTGCACTGATATCGGCCGACTCAAGCTTGAGCAATTCGATTCGATTGGAAATATATTGAACTATCAGGTCGCGTATGCGCTCATCATTTGGTTTATTTGAGTCACTCATGTTCTCGGCTCATTTAAATTAGTTATTATGCGTTCAGCGGTATCGGCAATATCCTGAATTACCTGTCGACTTTTGTTCAATTTATCTCCTGCCTCGTCTTGCAGTTTACCCGCGGCATCCTTCACATCCTGAATGGTTTTCTCGCCCTGTTCCGTTGTCAGTATGTATGCGATGGCGGCACCTGCCGCAGCTCCTAAAATAAATGCTAATGCTAATTTTGATTTATCATTCATGCCGTTTAATTGTGGATTATAAAGTTAACGGATATCGATGATGAATTTGTTAACTTTCGTTACAATTATGAATAAGAAATTATTATCCAAAGAGTCGATTTTGCTCATTCTCCTATTAATTACAGGAGGTGTAATCTTCTACGCGCTGAGCGACTTGATTACCTCACTATTAAGTGCTGTGGTTATTTATATCATTAGTCAACCCCTTATGCAATACCTGATTAAACGTAAGATTAATCTATCTGTAGCGGCTTTTATCGTAATCTTTCTGTCAGTCTTTCTGATACTGATTCCTATTTCATTAATCAGCATATCCCTTACCTCCAAACTCAGTAGTATCATTAATAACCCGACGGTGTTTTTTTCATCCATCGAAAACATCATTGCATACATAGAGGAGCAAACCGGAATACAGGTAATAACGAGTAATACCATTCAAAAACTGCAATCATTTGTTACGGAACTGGCAACATCCACTATTTCTGCCGCAGCCAATATGATTTTGAATACCATTATCATGTATTTTATTCTTTATTATTTGTTGATAAATAGTGGCAAGATGCAATCCAGATTAAACACCCATATTCCATTTCTTGCTCAGCTTGATGATAACTATGCCATTGAATTGCAAAAACAAACAATTAGTAATGCCATTGCCATACCAATCATTGCCATCGTTCAGGGAATTACCTGCTATATCGCACTATTACTGATGAATTATTCTGATGCCGGATTTTGGGCAACCATGTGCGGACTCTTTTCTTTTATTCCTTTTGTTGGCACTACTATCGTATGGCTTCCATTGGGTGTATCCAGAATCATAGAGGGCGATATGTGGCAGGGTATCGTATTGCTGATCTACGGTTTTTTAATCATATCTCAGATTGATAATGTTTTCAGATTTATTATTCAAAAAAAGTTAGCAGACGTACACCCGTTGATTACCGTATTGGGTGTTTTGTTTGGTATCAAATGGTTCGGAATTAGCGGACTTATTTTCGGGCCGCTGCTGATCTCCTATTTCCTGCTATTGTTACGTTCATATAATCGAGAATTGGCTTCGCGTAAAGCTTGACGAGTACATCATGAATTCAGATTCTGTATTATTAAAGCCAATTGAGTATCTAAAAGGTATCGGCCCTCATCGGGCGGAACAGCTTCAGAAAGAACTGCACATATTTAACGGTGGGCAATTACTATATCATTTCCCCTTTAGATACTACGACCGTACCAGGATATATCAGATAAGAGATATCAATCACGAGACACAATACATTCAATTAAAAGGAACCATCACAGATATTGATATAGCCGGCAACGGACGAAATGAACGCATGATTGCAAATTTTACCGACGGAAGTGGCAGTATCGAACTGGTCTGGTTTAAGGGCGTGCGTTGGATGGCCAAATCCTTAATACCCGGTAAGACCTATATTTTATTTGGCAAACCCACGGCATTTAAAAATCGTTTCAATATTGCTCATCCCGAACTTGAGCTTATTGATGACCTGGGGAAAGTTTCATTCAATGGCAAAATGCAACCCGTATATCCTGTTACAGAGAAATTGAAACAGCGTGGTATCGATTCTAAAGCACTGGCCAAATTAGTTCAGCAGGTATCGTTGCAAACCCGCGAGCAGGATATACCTGAGATATTACCGGATGATATTTTAAAACGATATAATTTCCCAACGCGCTACCAGGCGCTCAAACAAATTCATGCTCCGGATAACGAACAATTACTGGCATTAGCACAGAAGCGTTTAAAGTATGAGGAATTATTTCTTATACAATATGATATTCTATCCCTGCGTGGAGCCCGACTAAAACAATATGCAGGTTTTATCTATAAAGATGTTGGGGAATATTTTAATACATTCTACAATGAACAACTTCCTTTTGAGCTTACGAATGCTCAAAAACGGGTTATCAGAGAAATAAGAAAAGACACATTGAGTGGAAAGCAGATGAATCGCCTGATTCAGGGAGATGTTGGGAGTGGTAAAACCATTGTGGCATTGCTAAGTTGTCTTTTAGCCTCCGACAACGGTTTTCAGGCCGCATTAATGGCACCAACTGAAATTCTTGCTCAACAACATTACAGATCCTTACGTGAGTTGGTTGGCTCAATGCCCTATCGCATCGAATTATTAACCGCTTCAGTGAAAGGTGCATCCCGTAAAAAAATATTAGACGACTTACAGCATGGTTTGATTCACTTACTTATCGGAACACACGCCCTGATTGAAGCTGAAGTGGTTTATAAAAATCTTGGCCTCGTTATTATCGATGAACAGCATCGGTTTGGTGTAGCACAGCGTGCCAAGCTATGGCATAAGAATATTTCCATACCACCCCACGTGCTTGTTATGACCGCCACACCAATACCCAGAACTTTGGCCATGACGGTATATGGTGATTTGGATGTGAGTATAATTGATGAGTTACCTCCCGGAAGGAAACCTATATTAACCGTACATCGTTATGAGAAGGCAAGAGATCAGGTTTATCATTTTATGAGGGATCAGATTACGAAAGGAAGACAGATTTACGTCGTATACCCACTTATTGAAGAAAGCGAAAAGATGGACTACAAGCATCTGTTGGAAGGTTATGATGAACTATGCGAGCAATTCAAAGCACCTGAATACAGTATCTGCATGGTACATGGAAAAATGAAGAATGAGGAACGCGATCAGGCGATGCAACGTTTTCAGGATAAACAAGCTCAAATTATGGTTGCTACCACGGTTATTGAAGTTGGCGTAAATATTCCCAATGCAAGTGTTATGGTTATAGAAAATGCCGAGCGATTCGGATTATCGCAATTACATCAGCTCCGAGGCCGCGTTGGTCGGGGAGCCGACCAAAGCTATTGCATATTAATGACCGACGTAAAACTAAGCAGTGAAGCCAAAAGACGAATGGATACGATGGTTCGAACAAATAATGGATTTGAAGTCGCCGATGTTGATCTTGAAATCAGAGGCCCCGGTGATTTAACCGGAACACAACAGAGCGGCATGCTGAATCTTAAAATTGCTGATCTGATAAAGGATCAGGATTGGCTTCAAAAAGCAAGAGCGGACGTACAACAAATTCTAGATGAAGATATGCATCTGAACGATCCTGCAAATCAGGCATTAGCCCGGTTTATTCAACAACGCAAACAACAGAAACTAAATTGGAGCAAGGTGTCCTGATGGCTGGATCAGGAATTATCTGCAAGTTCTTTCTTGTGCAACTGAGGTGTCTTGAATACGTGCACACACAAAGCTATGAGTCCAATTAAAACTGAAGACAGATAGTATCGGTCATCAAAAACAGGAAACAATAAAAATTTAAGTCCAGTAAGACTGATTTGAGAAACAATCATGGCGTTCCAGGCAGTTCTGGAGATCATTGCATCAATTACGGCTATTCGATACAATACAACACTTGCAAACACCGTGAACATCAAAGACATCTTATAGGTGAAAATACCGCGGAGCAGAGCAAGAATGTAATCATAGGGATGTAACGGAATCATTTCCCAGTCCTTTGGGGCAACCGATAAATCAATCGCTGAGTGCTGAAAGGTTATTTTCCAGCCATAAGCTTTATAAGAATAGCCGATGCAGATATAGATGGCTAAGGCAATTATATTGAATGTGATTATCGTTTTTAAATTATGCCGCTGAAAATAGAAATGAGAAGCTCCCAATAGTATAATCAACAATAAATTATCCGGTCTGAATAACAGCGCCAACAGAAATGCGGAAAAAGCAAGACTCAGATTTTGTTTTGGCATACAGTAGCATAGTGATCCCAGCATAATCAATAGAACACTTGGCATATCCGGAGTAAACATGCGGGAGGTGAAAATGAACAAGGGCAAAGTACATATACAGGATGTACATATAAACAAATAAACTGCAGGAATGAAGGGATACAGCCACATGAATATTATTAATGCTGTGAGCACATAGGCTGTGATATTGATATACTGAATGGCTAATGTTGGCTTTACCTCCAAATAATCGGTCAATAATCGGATCAGAAAATTATATCCCGGTTTAATTTTATAGAAAGGCAACTGTTGAATAAAATAATCAGGCGATTGTTTTGCTTTGATCTCAAGAGGCTTCTCCGATAGAAAAACTCTGGAGTTAGAATCGAGTGGTTGCCATATTTCACTGTAAACCAATCTGTGCAGCTCCTCGGGGTCATTGTTTTTGTGTTCATAGTAAATACCCGTGTAAAAAAGCATGTCCGTGTCATAAAATGGATTATTCAGCGATATATAAGCCGAAGCAGAAATAATCAGCATCAAGACAATACCCGCTAAACGCTTCGACGCTCTGTCAGTAAACATAAACATGGAATACAATTTTACACATTGTCTTTGGTAGAATTTGACAGAGCAAAGTATTTGGTGGAATATTGCACAAAATAATTACTAATGTCTTCCATAACCGTAGTCGGCACCGTAGCATTTGACGCTATTGAAACACCTTTTGGTAAAACTGAAAAAATTATAGGAGGTGCGGCTACCTACATCTCCTTGGCAGCATCATATTTTGCCCGAAACATTAATCTGGTAAGTGTTGTAGGTGGAGACTTTCCTAAACAACAAATTGCCTTAATGCAAAATAAGGGCATCAATGTGGACGGGCTTCAGGTACTGGAGCAGGAAAAAACCTTCTTCTGGTCAGGTAAATACCATCTGGACATGAACACGCGTGATACATTGGCTACTGAACTTAATGTGCTTTCTTCATTCAATCCGCAGTTGCCGGACTCTTACCGTAATCCTGAATTTCTGATGCTTGGCAATTTGGTTCCTGCTGTTCAGCTAAGCGTAGTGAAGCAAATGCAGAAGCGCCCCAAGCTTATTGTAATGGATACGATGAACTTTTGGATGGAAAATGCCCGAAAAGATCTGGACGAAGTTTTAAAGTTAGTTGATGTACTTACAATTAATGATTCTGAGGCAAGAGAACTATCTAATGAATACTCCCTCGTAAAAGCGGCAAAAAAGATTTTGGCAATGGGACCAAAATATCTGGTAATTAAAAAAGGAGAACACGGCGCACTGCTATTTAACAATAAGAATGTATTCTTTGCTCCGGCGCTTCCTCTCGAAGATGTTTTTGATCCAACCGGAGCCGGCGACTCCTTTGCCGGTGGGTTCATAGGTTATCTGGCATCCACCGACGATATCTCTTTCGATAACATGAAGCGAGCCATCATTTATGGATCGGCCATGGCTTCATTCTGTGTAGAGAAATTTGGAACGGAACGAATTGTAAACTTAAGTCATAGTGAAATTGAGGAGCGCATACAGGACTTTATCGATCTCGTTCAGTTTGATATCAGTCTGGTTGATTAGGTCATGTAGATCTCAGGTTACTTGCCAAAGGTAAATTGCTCAATTTCTGAGGGCACTTCACCATCCGAACAATAACTAAGTATCATCCAATCATATGTTTCACCAGGCTTAAGATAATCGAGATACACGGAGTAAATATTTTTCCCAAGCGTGAATCGTCTCTCCCAATTCACACCTCCTGATTTTCTGAGTAACAATACTTGTTTACTGTTGTACGGGTTGCAGTTCCATTTACATAATAACTTCTTCGACTTCATCACGGCTTGTAATTGAAGCGCCGGAATACATTCAGATAAGGTACTAAATCGTTTAGTCTTGCTCCATCCTGATGAGTCTGTGTTGTGATCACCGGTTACCATAAGTTGATATTCAAATACCTCGCCCGGTTTTAGCTTTTTTATAGTAATGTTATTATTTGAATCATTTGATTTCAGATAATTCCATTTTGATTTTGAATTTGAATCTCGATATCGAATTAAATAATAAGCAGCACTGCTAATCTGGTTCCATTGAATCGTTACACTGTTTTGTGTGATATCTTGATGACCGATAACAGATGGCAATAATATTTCAGCAGGATTAACCTCAACTGTTTTGATGACACTACATTGATATGTAGCATCCCTAAGCTCAACAGTATAACTTCCGGGTTCTTCAGCCCGATATGACGAATCTTTACTTAATATCTGTCCATTTCGATTTCTCCATATATACTGATAGGGTTCTTTCCCGCCACGCCCCCTTGCATCTATATGCACAGATCCGCCCGGAGCACAGACGCTTTTATTTGGCGTGGTCTCTAAACGTAGTGAATCATAATATTGGATATTAATTATCTGCCTGCAAGAAAAGGAGCCGCCACAAGTACTAATGTGCGTTCCGCTCACTTCAATCTGAATTTTCTGATTGCCTGTGAGTACACCATCACGGATTAATATTTCTGAGAGATTATCTGTATTCTGAATTAGTCCATACTGATCAGAAATAACCCTCCAATTTATACTTCCCTTCTCCAGGCCATCAACCTTTATTCGACGGTTCCCGGATCCACCAAGCATCAATGAATCATAGGTTAATTTCATCCTCGGGACTGAAATAACCCGATAATAGGCTGTTTCCATGCCATCGGCACAAAAACTGATTAATGCTTTTCGAGTTCCGTTCAGACAAATTGGCTCGCCTAATCTTGCAGAGAATCCATTGTTTACAGTATAGTACAACTCGTTTTCTGACTTTCTATGACCTTGTTTCTCGAATATCAAGCCTTCGGCATTTTCATCCAATAACACTTCGAGATGTAAGCACCGATCTCCATTTTGTGTATTACCCCGAACCATAGCCGGCGTATTGAATACCCCTGACGGATTCCCCTCAAAATCAATTTTATATGTAGGAATTGTATTTAATTGCTCGTTATTCATCGACATATTCGATATTCCGGAAATGACAATAGACAAGGATGCCAATGAAATGCTTGTGACTAATAAAGCCCTCAATTTAAGCTTATAGGATAGTTTATTCTTATTCTGAAGTTTAAAACTGTAATAGTTGGCCATTAACTCGGATATGAGGGCCTTTACGATCATCAGTTATTTTCGGTTACCTATTTATTGGTATTATTTTCAAAAATGTCGTATAATTTTAAGTGGAATAAATAATTTCCTCATAAAGTTGCACCAAAGGTCTATTCTTCTATATTTGCGCCAATTCGCTAAGGATTTTTCATTTTAAATAGATTTTGTACGGTTTTTGCACAATAAATGGAACAATCTTAGCGGTTAATCAATTTAGAATACATAAAAAACACCAGAGAATTAGATGCGTCAGCTAAAAATTTCAAAACAAATAACAAAACGCGACAGCGATTCACTTGAAAAGTACTTACAGGAAATAGGAAAAGTAGAAATGGTAACTCCTGAAGAGGAGGTCATTTTGGCCCAGAAAATCAGACAAGGCGATCAGGCCGCCCTTGAGCGCTTGGTAAGTGCCAACTTACGTTTCGTAGTATCCGTTGCAAAACAATACCAAAACAAGAGTTTATCATTAAACGACCTGATTAACGAAGGCAATCTGGGATTGGTAAAAGCCGCTCAGCGATTTGATGAATCAAAAGGATTTAAGTTCATATCCTACGCCGTGTGGTGGATTCGTCAATCTATTATTAAAGCCCTAGCTGAACAAAGCCGCTTGGTGCGTTTGCCCTCCAATAAGTTAGGTTCATTAATGAAAATAAATAAAGCATTTTCAGACCTTGAACAACAATATGAACGCGAACCATCTCCGGAAGAATTAGCGGCATTCCTTGATGTTAAACCTGAAGAAATAGAAAACACACTTGGCATCTCCGGAACGCACGTTTCTTTCGATGCACCCTTTCAGGAAGGCGAATCAAACTCACTTCTCGATGTTATCCAAGATGGTAATGCGGAAATGGCTGATCGCCGTATGGATTATCAGGACTCCCTTAAGCGCGAAACGGAAATATCTCTTGCCAGTTTGTCTAAAACACAACGTGACGTCATTCGTTTGCATTACGGGCTCAGCGGCAATGAAGCAATGAGCCTCGATGATATTGGTGAAAGTCTCAATCTGTCAAAAGAACGGGTGCGTCAAATCAGGGATCAGGCAATTACCAAATTGCGCAGCAGCACAAGAAGTAAGTCCCTTAAATCATTCCTCGGGGAATAATCAAATAAAAAAAACCGGCAAGAGCCGGTTTTTTTTATGTCCATCGAGCGGTTAATATTTTCAGGAAATTCTTGTAGGTTGCTTTTGTGTCGTGGTAATTTAATATTTTCTGAT
>BJGO01000104.1 GCA_014190535.1 Bacteroidota bacterium
GAAGAAACAAACCGATGAGCAAAAGTTCAGAATAGGTGCTGTGTATTTTACTATATCGCTTTTGCTCATTCTGATGTCTATTCCATGGCCCTTTCGTGGGTTAGTTGGCAGGAGTCTCTTTCCGGGTATGTAATTTAAACTATATTTACTTCTTTATTGATGCTCGCATTGGCTCACTGTCCCAGGCGGTATCGGCTTCACTCATATTGGCATTAAGATCAGCAGACAACAAGCGTTCTTGTTGTTCAATCTGCTCTCTCACATTAAAGACGTATGATTTCATATCCTTTCTGTGTTTGGCCAGTTTATGTAATGCCTGTTCGTCGTATCGTATAAAATCCATTCCTTTTCTTGTAGAGGTGTAGTTGCGTAAACCGGACTCTTTAAGAACATCAATAGCTAGAAATATGGACGTATAAAGGGTTTCACGATAGATATGCTTTACACCCATCTCGAGCAGTTCATAGGCATCCATTCTGTTTCGGGCACGAGCCATTATCTGTATGTGTGGAAAATGCTTCTTTACGGTTTGGATGAGTTGCTGATTGGTAGCTATGTCATCGATAGCCGCAATGAGGATCTTTGCTTTTTCAGCACCTGCAGACTGCAATAAATCAAGTCGGGTAGCATCGCCATAATACACTTCAAATCCCATTTTACGCAAGAGCTCAACCCGTTCACTATCATTATCCAGAATCGTAGCATAGATCTTATTGGCTCTCAGAAATCGCCCAATAGTACTTCCAAAATGTCCGAAGCCTGCGATAATGACTTCGTGATGATGATTTATTGTGTCTGCCTGTTCATCCTTTTCTTTTTCCTTGGTACCCGTAAAATGGATCAGCACCATATCATTGAATAACAGGAGGAGGGGGGTAAGCAACATACTCAATGCGGTGGCCGACATCAACATATCAAACCAGTAGGCATTCAGAATATTTAGTTGACGGCTAAAGGCATAGATGACGAAAGAGAATTCGCCCACCTGTGAAAGAATTAAGCTGAAAACAATATTTTGATCGTTTTTAATTTTAAATATTTTGCCGGTAATAAACAGCACGATGGCCTTGATGCTAACCAAGGACAGCACGATACCAATGATTTGCTTGGTTTCGGTTGAAATCAAGGTCAGATTAATGGTGGAACCTACTCCAATAAAAAATAAACCAAGCAATAATCCTTTGAATGGCTCGAGATCGCTTTCGAGTTCATGACGGAATTCGCTGTTTGCCAATACGACACCGGCAATAAATGCCCCCAAAGCAGGACTAAGGCCAACGATTTGCATCAAATAGGATACAGCAATAACCAGCAATAATGATGAGGCGGTAAATAATTCTCGTAGTCTGGTTTTGGCAATAATTCGGAGAAGCGGAACAAATAAAAAGCGGCCACTAAGTAACAAGGCAAGTATGCTGGTTCCGATGATGGCAGTTTGAATCCAACCCGGATACTGGGTTAACAACGAGGAAGACTTAGTTGCCGTTAAGTCACTTTCAGTAGCCAGTAGCGGCAATAGGGCCAATATCGGTATAACCATAACATCCTGAAATAAAAGCACATAAAACGAGGCCTTACCACCCGTACTTTGTGTAAGATTTTTTTCTTTTAATGACTGCATCACTATGGCCGTGCTGGACATTGCAATCGCCATCGAAACAGCGAGAGAGGTATTTATAGACCAGTCTAAACCAACCCGGGTGAGTAGAAAACTGATACCTATGGTTAAGCCCATTTGTGATACGCCCAGACCAAGAATTTTTTTTCTTGATTTCCAGAATGCCTGTGGCTCAATTTCCAATCCAATGATGAATAACATCATAACAACGCCAAACTCAGCGGCGTGCATAATGTCGCCGCCCTCCTCACCTACAAATCCGAGAATGTAGGGTCCTATTATGATGCCGGCCAGCAAATAACCAAGTACAGAACCGAGTTTTAATTTTTTAGCTATCGGTACACAAACCACAGCGGCGGTTAGAAATATAATAGCCTGCAGCAGAAAGGAGTCTTGCATAATTATTTTTTGATTTTAGGTTCCCAGTCATTGATATACAACATAGATTTCAGTTCTTCCATATCAATAGCACTGTTAACGAGTTGATGCAGTATGCGTTCGTAATTGATGGCTTCCTGTTCGATCTGTTCATCACGGAGCAGATGCGTACCGTGTATGACGAAAGGGGGGAGGTATTCCATTTTACACAATGAAGCGGTTTGTTCATGGCAATACATATATTCCCGGAGTGGGCGCTTATTTCGTCCGGTTTCAGTGTATACGTGCATCGGACCACCACTGCTGAATACCTGCATCAGATATTTATCCTGAAGTTTGTTTCCGTCTTTTCCGTATGCCCAGCCAAATTCCAAAACCATATCGATCCACTGCTTCAACAGAGGAGGGATACTGTACCAATACACCGGATGTTGCCAGATGATTAGATCATATTTAAGCAGTTGTTTTTGTTCAAAATGAATGTCGATATTGAAGATAGGGTAATGTTCATACAGGTCGTGAACGTGAACCCCCATAACATTTCGGGCTCTGCGAATTAAGGCCTTGTGTATTCTGGATTTTTCCAGAAGAGGATGAGCAAAAAGGATAAGAATCTTATTGGACATAAGATGAAGTGCTGAACAATTAAACTTAACAATTTAGTTCCTCTAACGTTTGACGGATTGTATCTAAAAAGGCCTCTCTGCCGGTAGTTTTTTCTGCTGATGTTACAGTATGATGGGGCAGCACGTCCCAGGTAGCTCTAAGTTTATTGAAATATCGTTGAATATTGTGCAGACCGTCACCCTTGGAGACTTTATCACACTTAGTAAATACCAGTTGAAACGGTACCTGCCATTCGCCCAGTTGATTAGTAAAGTCGATATCGACAGCCTGCGGTTCCAGTCGTATATCAATCAATTGATAAACGCACGCCAATCCGGGCCTGTTCGTAAAGTAGGCGGCAATCATTTTTTCCCAGGCAATACGTTCCGTTTTAGATACGCGTGCATATCCATATCCCGGTAAATCAACCAGATAGAACAAATCGTTAATCAGAAAATAATTTATAGATTGTGTTTTACCCGGTTTATTTGAAACACGAACCATGTCTTTCCGATTCACCAACATGTTAATCAATGACGATTTGCCCACATTGGATCGCCCGATAAAGGCAAATTCAGGCTTGCCATCAGCAGGGCACTGGGTGTAACTTTTAAAACTTCCTCGGAACGCAACGCTTTTGATATTCATGTTAGGTTATCAATGAGCCAAATTACTTCATTCGCAGTTTACCTGCTCCATAAAGAGTTTCACTTTTATTGAACACTTTTGCAAACAGGTTGTAATGACTAAAGCTTGAGTAAAAAAGTACTACCATACTACGATTCCGATAAAAACAAGAAACAGCAGGTTGCTGAAATGTTCGACAACATATCCCTGCGTTATGATTTCCTGAATACATTGCTTTCACTTGGCATTCACAAATACTGGCAACGTTGTTTGATAAAGGCTGTTTCACCGCTCAAAGAAAAGTATATACTCGATGCGGCTACCGGTACCGGTGCCGTGGCTTTCGATTTGGTAAAATATGGTGCCCGAAAAGTAGTTGGCATTGATATCAGTAATCAGATGCTGGAAGTAGGGCGGCAAAAAATAAAGGATCAGCACATTTCGAATGTTACCCTGGAATACGGTGACGCAGAGCACATTGGTTTTGATGATCATACGTTTGATGCTGTTACAGTAGCATACGGGGTCAGAAATTTTGAAAATCTGGAACTAGGTTTACAAGAATTAAAGAGGGTTCTGCGCCCGGGAGCTAAACTCGCCATACTTGAATTCTCAAAGCCCAAAGCATTTCCGGTAAAGCAATTTTACTACATCTATTCTCGTTATCTGCTTCCATTCATTGGTAAACTCATTGCAAAAGATAAACGGGCATACAATTATTTACCGGAGAGTGTACAACAATTTCCGGAGGGTCATGCATTTTTAAGAATTTTACAAGAACAAGGATTCATTAACACATCATGCAAACCACTAAGTTTCGGTATAGCATCGTTATATGTGGCTTACAAGCCCTGATATGGTTATGTATGACATTTCCGGCTCAGGCACAGTATTCCGTGTATGAGCATGATATGAGGTATTCGAACAAGTTTTTCCATTTTGGAATTACTATGGGCGTTAACAACAGTAATTATAAAATCACACCTGACTCCTTTTTTCTTGCGCAAAACAATATTTTGTTAATGGAACAAGGCCCCGGTTTAGGTTTTAATCTTGGTATACTGAGTGATTATCACGTTACAAATAAGCTGGAACTCCGATTTATCCCAACCTTATCGCTCGGCACTAAAAATATTTATTTCACGCTAAAAAATCAGGATACAACATCACGAAAGATAGAGTCCGTTTATCTTGAATTTCCTATTCATTTCAAGTATAAATCAAAACCATATAAGGATTTGAGACCATATGTGATAGCCGGAATGAAGTATGCTGTTGATATGCAATCGAATGCCGGGGCGAGAAGAGCTGAAAACCTTATTCAAGTAAATCGCAACGATGTTTCGATTGAGTACGGTATCGGGATTGAGATGCATCTGCCTATGGTAATTATATCGCCTGAGATCAAATTAAGTTATGGCTTAAACAATGTGCTGGCTCCTAACCCTAAACTGAATTTGAGTAATGCCATTGAACGCTTAAGTACACGTACCATTTTCTTCTGTATTCATTTCGAAGGATAAAAACTTATTGGGATAATAAAACAGATGCTGTACTGAACATACTTACTATACTCAATATGAATCGTTAGCGTTCACAACCATATCGTTTATAAGCTGCGTAATAAAATAATTTATTCTAAACAAGCAAAACGTAACTTTTACAAAAAAAGATAAATAATTATGAAACAACTATCAACGACTTTATTACTAGCCATTGCGATTTTTTCCGGAAAGGTTCAGGCGCAAGTTTCATTCAATGAGGATATGGATGTACTGCAATATATGGAGGGTAAAACTTTTTACAATGCCGAGCTCGGAATGGAAATCGAATATGGCGTTTTACCATCATTTAATACTGTGGGCATAACCGTTATCAACAAAAATGGTGCAGTGTTTTACTTTATCAATGTCGATATTAAAGCATATGATGCTTTTGCCGATTTACAGGGCATGAGCCCCCACGATGGTACTAACTTTGGATTTCGATTGTATAAAGGAAAACTAATTGTAGGCAGAGGCGAGCCCGGAGAACAAACATTTTATCTCCGATAGGAATTTACCTAAGCATTGCTATTAAAAGCCAATGGTAAGTTGTGCTTTTATTGCTATGTTCTTGTAAGGCTGGTTAAACGAATAATATCCCAGCCGGTAAAAAGCTCCGCCACCCAAACCAAAACGTGCAACACCAAGATATTCTTTTGTGATGATATCATATACAATTAGTCCGGTTTCATAGTACCCTCTGGAAGGAACTGTAAATAGAAAATTAGTATGTTGATCAGGATTACTGAGCGTACCTAAAGCCATGTTGAATACTAACAGCGGTTTGGGTTGAAACTTCTTGCCACGTAATAACAGCGTTTTTAAATCGTGCTGTATGAAAGCGGCTACATATTTGTCGGAGTAAAATTCGTTCAGTCTCATCGTCTGAAAACTGTTTTCACTATATAGCCCTATCGGTTGGTAGTTGCCTCTGCCGGCAAATAAATCGCTGAGAGGCACCGTGCCCTGGATGTAACCGGCGGCGAGTTGAATATAAAAATCACCTAAACTTTTAGTTTTTAATGTCGACTTCATTTTACCCTCTATTTTGGTGAAACTGAATTCGGACCCTAATATGTTCGGTATGCCATAGGTTACATTCAGGAAAAAGGTTGGGTAGGGTGTATATATAAAGAACGTGGTATTCAGCGATCGCATCATCTTCTCCTTATAGGCATAACGCATTTGTAGTCGAAGTGCGGTAAACTGAAAGTTAGTGCTCGCCAGTAGCTCATCATTTCGGTATTGAATGAATTGATATGTTGTAGTCGTGTACTTTTTAGCGGAGTATAGTGATATGTTGTAATGTAAATACTGAAAGGTCCGTCCACTAAAATCGATTTGATAGCGCTCAACGCGATCGAAGGTATTCACCAGAAATCCACGAAGTATCTCTGTAGTGATTAAATCAACATCTTTATAAAAGGTCACTGCACCCGACTCCTCGAGATCATTCCAATAGAACGCTTTAAGGAATACATCATTTGGCCGGAACAAACGAAAACGGATATCGCCACCATATTTCCATCGCTTATCCCGTATGCCATATCCGGCAAAACCACCAAGGTAAATATGCTTAAATACTCGTTCATTCGTACGCAGGCCTATGCCGGGACGATAATGCTCAAGGGTATTTTGCCAAAGGAACCTTGAAATGTTGAAGTTGAAATATTTGTATCGTAACTCACCATCCAGCAGAGCCTCCACGAATTTAAGTTTAGCATCAAACCTGCGCTTCTTTCCCAGACTATCCAATACACGATACGTTTTTACTTCCTGACCTGTAAGGGAATCGGCACGGTAGGTGTTCCAGAATGACTCATCCCTATATGCCGCCAATGGATCAATATCAACCTGTATACCGGATAATATTTTCTTTTCAATTTGTGGTTCGATCTGAATATCGCGTAGTGAGGTGACGCCATGCATGATGACCTGCATGCCATTGTTAAGCATATTGTCAAAACGAACTTCTGATACGAATCGGTTAGGGAACCAGGTATCTCCTTCTTTTGCGGCAAATTGTTCAATGCGAATACGCATCAATGATGAAATCGTATCTGCAGGTTCAGCTTGTATATATCGAATAGCATAGCCATCGCTCGATATCTCAGCTATGCCTTTCAGTCCGTCGAAGTTTCGTCCCTTCCACGGCCTGAAACTTAAACGATAAATGGTATCAGGTCCCGCATAGAGGGTGTCTTCGATATTAAAAAAATAACGTTCTGTGCTCCCTTTGGTGAATGGATTGATGTAATTTTTTTCAAGAAGCGTGATAAAATTTCCATAAAAAGAAAGTGGCTGTATCTGCGTATTCATTAATGTAAATGAGGGATTGGATACACCGGATATTTTGGTTGCTACGATATTTTCTTTTTTATCCGGACGTAAAAAATGAGTCTCAACAACAGATTCCAGTATCATGAAATAATGTTGTTCCAGAAATTCATATAGCCCTGATCGTGCCGAATCTTTTTTAGTTCGTTCTGATGGAGGTACGCCCGAGTATATAAATTTATTATATGCGGTATAGGAGTAACTATTAAATCGGTCCGGGTCATTTTCACTCCGCTGATTTACAACAGCCCTTACAATGCGATTAGCGGGATTATCACCTGATATAATGACAACATTGGATAGATTGTATTGGTTTGGAACCAGTTTAATATTTACAGTGTTTGTTGATGATGGTCTTATGATGATTTCTTTTTTATTGTAGCCTATATAGCTACAGGTTAATTTATAAATGGATGTTTTTGATGTGTAGGAATATTCTCCAAAGGCATTGGTGACGGTACCGTTAGCGCCATCATTAAATACGATAGTTACAAATCCGAGAGGTTCATTGCTGATGGAATCGCTTACCGTTCCCTGAATACTGTATGATTGTGAAAATACCTTAAAGCTAAAAAGTGAAAAAATGCACAAAAAGATACACCGAATCATATGCGGCAACATGATGTTAAAATTTATTCTTCCACATCATGGATTCAACCGGCCTGGAGGTTCGTATAGTATATTTTGCATTTTTCTTTTTGTTATACATGTTCTTGATGCCGCCATCTATACTAAAATAGATCAGTTGCCCTATGGGCATACCGTGATAGACACGAACAGGTTGTGAAACCGAAATTTCCAATGTCCAGGTATTGCAATATCCAACGTCGCCTTTTCCGGCAGTTGCATGAATATCGATGCCTAAGCGCCCGACACTGCTTTTGCCCTCAAGAAAAGGCACGTGGGCATGCGTTTCGGTATATTCTTCGGTAACACCCAGATAGAGTGTACCGGGATCAAGCACATAGCCGTCATCAGGTATTTCAAAGTGGTTGATTTTATTGTGCTTTCGGGCATCCAATATACGATCGGTGTATGTGGCCAGGTAGCGACCAAGGTGCACATCATACGAGTTGGTTCCCAGACATTCCGGCCTGTAGGGTTCAATTCGAATATTCCCTTTTTTTATTTCTTCCAGTATGGCTTTATCCGTTAGTATCATATTTTGTATTTATTGAATGTAATTTCCAACCCATAACAGACCGGTCATCACTTGCGGAAATTAACAAATTAGATTGGCCCAGGTATAACAACTTATTTACAGAGTTCCGGTGTGCTTCATACTTTTGATCAATTACTTTCAGAAGCTCAAAAGATTGTAGATCCCAAATACGAATGGTTTTATCGCGAGAGGCACTGATCAGAATTTGTTTCGATGGATCTATCAACATATCGTTTATGGTAAACAAGTGTGCATCAATGGTTTTAATCAACTCCGGTTTTTCGAGCATCTGATACACATATAATCGCGCATCGCGTGATCCGATGTATAAGCGCTTGCTTTCAGCGGAGTAGGCCAGGCTGAAGATCGAGTGTTGAGCAACCTGTATCTGGCTTCGTACAGAAAGATGAATCGGATTAATGATATAAACATGTTTATCGGATGAGGCTACATAGATTTGATGATCGGTATGATTGATTGCTATACCACGCAATGACAGATTACTGATGGCCAACTGATTTACGGACTCAAGCAGGTGATTAAAAACAATCAGTACTCCGGATTGTGTGGCAACGTACAAAAACTGATCGTCTGACTGGATACTAAATACAGATCCACAGGATAAATCTATTTTATGCAGGAGTATTTGTTGTTTTAGATCAATAGCTAACAGATATCCACTCATTGTGCCAAGTACTAGTAGTGATGCACTGCTGATATAATGTGAGCAAAAGATTTGTTCGCCGGTTTGTGCAATAACAAGCCCCTGAACCGGGTTGTCGGGAGTCCATTTGATGATCAACCCATCAGAACCAGCCGACACAAAAGAATGTTCATCGATTAGGGCAAGGGTATACACCGGCCCTTTATGACCAAGCCACTGCGAGTATTTATTTAGCTCCATTTTCATGAATCGCACTAAATTTCCATCAAATCTTTAATTGGTGCCTGTAATTGATGAAATCACTGCTGATTCAAACACCCGGATCGTATTATG
>BJGO01000105.1 GCA_014190535.1 Bacteroidota bacterium
TCAGCTTGTTATATTAGCACAGTAAAACTACTATTATGCGTCTGACAATACTTTTTGTATTCTTATCTGTAACACAAGCTATTGGAGCCATTGGCCATCTGAATAAAACATTTAATGATCCGGCACGAAGCCGCGATATTGAAACAGACCTGTATTACCCCGCAGCAACAGCAGGAGATAATGTGCCGGTAACACCGGGCTCTTATCCTTTACTGGTGTGGGGTCATGGCTTTTTAATGGATGTAGGGGCCTCTATGAATGTAGTAAATGCCCTTGTTGATGATGGATATATTGTGGCACTGCCTAAAACCGAAAGCGGCTTTCTTCCCGATCATGAGGAATTTGCAAAAGATCTCTTGTTTCTGATGGATTATTTGACAGAAACAGAGAACACATCAACAGGGTCGATACTCTTTGAATCGTTTTCCGGGCTCGTCGCTATTGGAGGGCATTCGATGGGTGGCGGATGTTCTGTCCTAGCCGGTGAACTGGGAGCCGGAAATATTCACCTTAAAACCATTGTTAATTTCGGTGCGGCAGACACCAATCCGTCTTCGATTGATGCGGCGGCAGGTGTTACAGTTCCTGTACTTTTATTTGCCGGCGGCAATGATTGTGTTACACCAATTGCTGAACATCAGCAACCCATATTCAACAACCTGAGCAGCACCTGTAAAGCACTTGTTACGCTTAATGGCGGCTCTCATTGCTTCTTCGCTGATGATAATACCGCTTGCTCCCTTGGTGAGTTAATTTGTAATCCCGCTGCTGAGATAACCCGCGAGGAACAGCATGCCCGCACCTTCAGCATTATGAAACCCTGGTTGGATATCTATCTGAAAGGAGCAGGTGCCGCGGCCGTTACTAGCATTCAACAAACCTGGAACAACAATGCGTTCTATCAAACCGATAACGCCTGTTCCACGCTTTCTGCCCCTGACCTATTACCGCTTGCATCCTGGTTTCGGGTTGGAGATGGTATTTATTCGTTCCACTCAAACGGCACTTATCATTACACCCTGCATCAAATAACTGGTGCCCTGCTTTACAGCGGATCATTTACACAATCGATACAGATTGATTTGTCGTCAAATACGCCCGGTGTGTATCTGTTTACTTTGTATGATGTTTCGGGCAATCCATTCACCTACAAATTGATTCGCTAGTGCTTTTCTTCCAGTAAGGCATTTCGCTTTACAGAAATCTGACTAATCTCATCGATATAGTTGGTGCCATATTTTTCCATTGCGGCATTCATGCTCTTCAATAGTGTATCATAATAGCGTATTTGCTCGCTCTTATTCTCTGATAACAACCGATGTTGCAGCATTTGATGAATTCGCTCCGTTTCACCGGTGATCAGCATAGTTTCAACTTGGAACCATTGGTGTAATTTGCTCCAGACAAAATCGACCGCTTCAGCCGATGGATGTAACATATCGGTTTTATAAAATCGGTAATCCCGCAGTTCATCCATAACCAGTTCAAACGAGGGGAAGTAAAATAAATCCGGCTCTGAAGATTTCAGGGTGTATATGGCATCGTGAAGCCTGCCTTTAGATACTTGATTCTCAAAAAAACCCTGAGCAACATATCGAACAGGACTGATAGTGAAAACAAAGCGAACCTTAGAATTAACCGTTCTTACTGCGCGAATAGCCTCTTGTAGTGCTTGCCGAATATGATCGGTATGCAATAACTGTTGTTCAAACGATGTATTGGGTATTTTATGGCAATTATTTACAATTTGAGAACTTGCTTTATGATAGAATACGTGAGCTGTTCCCAGAGTAATCCAGATTATTTCGGCATGCCTTATTTGATGGCACGCCTTATTAAATGCATCATTTATTCGATCCAGTGTTTTTTCCGGATTAGCCGTTGAAAAGAAACCATGATGATCAAAAGAGTGAAATAATCCATTATATGTAATAAGATCTTCATCACTGTAGAGCCTTTGCTCTGTTAACCGAATTAGCGATTTGGAAATAGAAACCGGATTATATTGTTGACCAAATGGGTTGATAACGATATTGAATCTGGCATTAAGAAAACGTCTTCCAATCTCTTCAGAAAAACATGAACCCACACTCAGCATCGGATGATGAATATGCAGTTCAAACGGCACCGTTGGAACAGGGACTTCGGTTCGAAATGTTTTCAATATCAAATTGATTAATGACAGAAATAAAAAAGGGCATCCGTTGGGGACACCCTTTATGATTTGGGGCAGTATTAATTAATCTTTCTTGGTCGCCTTCTTCATCAACTTCGATTTCAGATTGGCTGCTTTATTCTTGTGAATAACATTCTTTTTAGCCAATTTGTCGATTTTAGCAATGACCTCAGGCAAAAGTGTTTTTGCTTCACTTTTATTTTCAGTTGTACTTACTTTCTTGATGAGGTTACGGGTTGTTTTTGCATGTAAGCGGTTATCCAATCGGCGCTTTGATGCCTGACGTTGAGCTTTCTTTGCGTTTTTTGTATTTGCCATTGTTTTTATATAGGGTGTGCAAATATATACTATTAACTTGTATCAGCAAGTGTTTACCGGGTTATAATCGGTTAAAATTTATTGTGCTGTTTTACCCGAACAAAACGCTGTTCGAACAGATTATCTGAACAGCAATACGGATTTACTGCCTGAGCATCAGGTATTTTAATTCATATAAAATACGAATTACGATATTTGTCAAAATTAACTGAATAGCCCCGCTGAATGGATAAGTTTTCATATATCTCAAACGCTCACCCTCAGTACATAGAGTCATTATACCACGATTATAAACAGAACCCGGAGTCGGTTGATGTGGAATGGAAAAAGTTTTTTGAAGGTTTCGACTTTGCTGTTTCTGCAACCAATAAGAATGGCAATACTCACGAAGTTAAATCAGCACCCGCTGAATCGGATATTGACCTTCAGCTTGAATTGAATGTATGGAAACTCATAGCGGCATACAGAGAGCGAGCACACCTCATTTCCAAGACCAATCCCATCAGAAAGCGCAAAGATCGCCACGCCGGTCTTGAACTGGAAGCGTTTGATTTGGCCCAGGTGCCCGAAAATAAAACCTTTTATGCCGCACAGGCCCTCGGATTAGGCAAAGCCTCTCTTTCGGCCATTATAGAAAAACTCAAATTAATATACTGCGGCGATATTGGTGTTGAATACACCTATATTACAGAGCGAACTATCCGAGATTGGTTCGAAACCCGCTTCGAATCGGGCGCTAATCAGTATAAATATAATGCGGAGAAGAAAAAGCGCATCCTGTCTAAATTGAATGCCGCTGTTGTTTTTGAGAGTTTCCTTCATAAAAAGTACATCGGACAAAAACGTTTTTCGCTTGAGGGTGGTGAAAACACGATTCCTGCTTTGGATGCTATCATTAGCAAAGCCGCTTCGTTAGGCGTAAAAGAAATTGTAATCGGTATGGCGCATCGTGGCCGTCTGAATGTGCTGGCCAATACATTAGGCAAAACATACGATCAGATTTTTAATGAATTTGAGGGCAATGCTGTTCCCGATACAACCATGGGCGATGGCGATGTTAAATATCATCTGGGCTACTCTTCCGAAATTATCACGGAACAGGGAGATCCCATATATCTTAAGCTTTCTCCGAATCCTTCTCACCTTGAGGCTGTAAATCCGGTTGTTGAAGGCTTTGCCAGAGCTAAAGCCGATATTCTTTACCAAAGCGATTACGATAAAATACTACCCGTACTCATACATGGCGATGCCAGCATTGCCGGACAGGGTGTAGTTTACGAAGTATTGCAGATGAGCAACCTCAAAGGTTATTATACAGGCGGAACCATTCACTTTGTTATTAATAATCAAATTGGTTTTACTACCGATTTTGATGATGCCCGCTCAGCAAACTACTGCACCTCGCTTGCCGCAATGGTCGGAGCGCCTGTGCTTCATGTAAATGGCGATGACCCCGAGGCTGTTGTATTTTGCGTTGAACTGGCCGCAGAATTCAGGCAGGAATTTAACCGCGATATTTTTGTGGACATGGTCTGCTACAGAAGGCACGGTCATAACGAAGGTGATGACCCCAAATACACCCAACCGCAGTTGTACGATATCATATCCGGGCATCCCAATCCACGCGAGGTATATTCAAAACGTTTAATTGAACGGGGAGAAATCGATGCGGAATTGGCTAAAAGTATGGATAAAGAATTCTGGAAAGAATTACAAGACCGACTCGACAATGTTAAGCAAAATCCACTACCCTATAATTATCAGGAGCCCGAAATTGCCTGGAAGGAATTACGTAAATCAAAACCGGAAGACTTTGAGTATAGTCCGGATACATCGGTAAAAAAAGACTTTATCGATAAGGTATTAAAAGGATTGATGACCTACCCCGAAGGATTTGAACCCTTAAAAAAAGTGGAAAGCATGCTGGCCGCTCGTCGCAAGATATTTCTGGAAGATGGTTTCGCAGACTGGGCAACGGGTGAATTATTGGCCTACGGTACTTTATTGCTCGAAGGTCACGATGTGCGCTTAAGCGGCCAAGATGTAAAGCGCGGCACATTCTCACACCGCCACGCCGTTATCTACGATGAAAAAACGAATAAGGAATACAATCGCTTAGATCATCTGGAGACCAATCAAAACGGCCGTTTCAGAATATTTAATTCGTTGCTGAGTGAATTTGCGGTACTTGGGTTTGAATATGGTTACAGCACCGCCACACCACAAACCTTAACGATATGGGAAGCCCAATTTGGTGATTTCTCTAACGGTGCTCAAACGATTATTGACCAGTTCATTTCATCGTCGGAAAGTAAATGGCAACGGATGAGCGGTCTGACCATGTTATTGCCTCACGGCTACGAAGGTCAGGGCCCCGAACATAGCAGTGCGCGACTGGAACGCTTCCTTCAACTCAGTGCTGAGTACAACATTACGGTAGCTAATATTACGACCCCGGCTAATCTCTTCCATGCCTTGCGTCGTCAGCTCTATCGTCCGTTCCGCAAGCCTTTGGTGATTATGTCGCCCAAGAGTTTGCTCCGTCATCCACAATGTGTATCTCATGTAAATGAGTTCACCGAAGGACGATTCAGAGAATTGATTGATGATGATCAGATTCAGGATCCGTTAAAAGTTAAAAGAGTTTTGTTCTGCAGTGGCAAGTTATACTACGATTTAAAAGAGCGTAAACAAAAAGATAGCCGAACCGATATGGCTATTGTTAGAATCGAACAACTATATCCCTTACCATACAAACAGATGGATGCCATTGTAAACAAATACAAACTTGCCCATTATGTATGGGTTCAGGAGGAGCCTGCCAATATGGGTGCATGGGTTTATTTGTTAAGCTGTTACAAGAACATTAAATGGGGCATGATATCTCGAAAGTCTAGTGCATCACCGGCAAGCGGATATCAGAAAGTCCATGTAAAAGAACAGGAAGAAATAATTAATAAAGCTTTTGAAAACTAAAATTCAAGGAGATCTTACAAGATGATACTCGAAATAAAAGTGCCTACTGTGGGCGAGTCGATAAATGAGGTAACCCTAAGCCGTTGGATAAAGAAAGAAGGCGATTATGTGCAACAGGATGAGGTGTTATGCGAACTTGAATCCGACAAGGCTACATTTGAATTAAACGCTGAAAAATCCGGTGTACTAAAACCAATTATTCCGGCAGGTGAAGTAATTAAAATCGGAACAGTTGTTTGTTCCATTGACACTGATGCTCCGCCTCCTGCCAATTTACCTGTAGCGGATGTCGTTGTAACCGCAAAAGCGGAAAAACAAACTGCACCTGCACATGCATCCACAGCCGTTGCACCAACACCTCCAACACCAGCGAGCTATGCCGTTGGAACCCCTTCACCATCAGCCGCAAAAATGATGGCAGAAAATAGTCTTGACACAGTGCCTGCAACTGGTCGCGACGGACGCATAACAAAAGCAGATGTCATCAATGCCATTAAGCAGGGACATAAGCCGGTTAGCATAGAACCGGCACAGTCGAACTCCAGAAAATCCAAGAGAGAAAAAATGACCTCCCTGCGTAAAACAATATCCAAACATCTGGTGCAGGCGAAGAATCAAACCGCAATGCTTACTACATTTAATGAGGTGGATATGAAACCCATTATGGATATACGCGCACGATACAAAGAATCATTTCAAAAAAAGCACAATATCGGTTTAGGATTCATGGGATTCTTTACCAAAGCGGTTTGTAATGCCCTCAGCGAATGGCCTGCAGTAAATGCAATGATAGATGGCGATGAGATAATTTATAACAACTATTGCGATATTTCTATTGCGGTGTCTACTCCAAAAGGACTTACCACACCGGTAATCCGCAATGCAGAGTCAATGACACTGGCCGAGATCGAAATGAAGGTGGCTGAACTGGCTAAAAAAGGTCGTGATAATAAATTAACACTCGATGAAATGAGCGGTGGCACCTTTACCATTTCCAACGGAGGGGTATTTGGATCCTTAATGTCAACTCCAATAATTAACATACCACAATCGGCTATACTTGGTATGCATAAGATTCAGGATCGCCCGGTTGCTATTGATGGACAGGTTGTAATCCGTCCGATGATGTACCTGGCCCTGAGCTACGATCACCGTATCATAGATGGCCGTGAATCAGTAAGCTTTTTAGTGCGGGTAAAAGAACAACTGGAAAATCCGGAGCAACTACTCGTTGGCGCCGACCCGGTTAAATTGTTGCTGGATATTTAATTTCTTCTCAGAGCTCATAACCAAAAAAAAGCAGGCTTGAATGAGCCTGCTTTTTTTTGGTTATTGTTATACCGATTAGTTAATTACCGGCAAGAAGGAATAATTCTTTCCATAGTAAAGCATCTGCTCAAGGAAGTTAGCCGGATATTCAATCTTTACGTCTTTAATTTTGTCTCCATCCATTACCGGTACTAAGCGGGGTTGTATGAATCCCTTATATGGTGCTATGCCCAGCTTACTGAAACGCTCCAGCACTTCTTTATGTATTTCCGGATCAACTTTAACGCCATAATTTTCAACCAAATCTTTGCCGGCTTTAAAATCACCTTCTGACTTAATTCGCTGAATCTCGCGCAATAAATCGCCAAATAAAACACGTAGTTTTTCATAGTTGTTAATTACAAAATACGATTTACCGTCTTTTTGTTTTTTAACAATCACACTGTCAGCGGCGCCTTTCTCAAATGCCCAGGCCGCAACAAGCTGGCGATTACGCATGTGCGCCTCTTCCAGCTGATGTTCATCGGCAGGTATACGGGTGAGTTGTATCATTAATCCATTATTGATATAGTTGTCGTATTCTGCTTTTCCAACTTCTAAGGATGGCATAACACCAATATCAACAAGCTTTTTATCATACACATAATAAAGAGCAACTAAATCCGCACGGGCTTCTTCAAGTGTGCTCGCATAATTTTTCAATGTTATCGACGGATCGGCAATACCTGGATTAAGCTGACCGGAGGCGTGACCAATAACTTCGTGCATATCGGTATGTAAATCGGCGGCAAGAGAACCAAACTGATCCGCACGGTCAATCATTTCCTTATTGAAATAAAATTCTTCACGTAATCCGCTACCCTTACTGCTTTCATTATAAGATTTAACAATATTTCCGATGTTCACACTCTTTGATCCATGTTGTTCTCTGATCCAATTGCTATTAGGCAGGTTAACCCCAATAGGCGTGGATGGTGCGGCGTCACCGGCCTCAACAACTGCCGTAATCACCTT
Source organism: Bacteroidota bacterium (assembly GCA_014190535.1). Classification (GTDB taxonomy): domain Bacteria; phylum Bacteroidota; class Bacteroidia; order Chitinophagales; family UBA10324; genus BJGO01. The sequence continues at coordinate 7,754 of BJGO01000105.1, forward strand.
AGCCGAAATTCCTTTAACATTCTTTTTCTTGTGTTCGGGCATTAATGGAGAATTATCTTCAAACCATTGCGCATTGTCACTAATCGTTTTTATTCGTTTTGTAGCTTCAAGGTCCTTAATTGAAACAACGGACTCGTATGATGCTTTGTTACCAAGTGGATCTCCATATACTTCGATGAAACCATTTACAAAATCAATGCGCGATTCGGTGTCCTTTACCCATTCGATACTGTAAGCGTCGAAATCTTTTAAATCGCCGGTTTGATAATATTTAATTAAGGCTGAAATCACTTTCTTCTGTTGCTCATTTTCAGCAACCTGTTCTGCTTTAGCTAACCAACCTACAATTTTTGTGATTGCCGAACCATACATACCATCAATTTTCCAAACTTTCTCTACCAGTTTGCCATTCTCCTTAACGAGTTTGGAGTTGAGACCAAACATGACCGGTGTTGTATCCGAAGGATTAACAAATGACTTGTAAAAACTTTCCGCTTCTTTTTGTGATACACCTTCGTAATAATTCATAGCAGACGACTTAAGCAAATCATTTTTAGAATCCAGACTAACTCGTTTAGGGGCAACTGCCGGATTACAAATAATATCACTCACCCGTGTTGCAAAGGCCTCCACAGACTCGTTTGCATTAAGAGGTAAACGAGATGCATCTGAATTCATAACCAACGAGGTAATGTACTCCGCTTTAAAATCGGGTTGGATTTTGTTTGTAGAATAATGGTGATGAATACCGCTCGAAAAAAATACGCGCTTAGCATAGATCATGAATTTATTAAAGTCTTCAGCATTTTTATCGCCCTTGTATGTTTCAATTATCGCCTCAAGTGTTTTACGAACGGTTAGATTATACTTACCATTCTGATCCCAAAATATATCTCTGCCGCATAATGCCGCTTCATAGAGGTAGTATAGCAACTCTTTTTGTTTGAGCGACAGCTCTTCAAAGCCGGGTACCTGGTAACGTAATATCCGAAGATCAGCAAATTGTTCACTGGCATACTTGAATGTATCTGCAACAGCTGTTTCTTTTTTTGTTTCCTGTGCGGGTTGCTGACAAGACTGACTCATAATAATCGTTAGTAGTGCGGTTAAAGTGTAAAGTATTTTTTTCATATTCTTTAGGAATTATTCTGCGGCGAAAGTAATAAAAGGGACTCGTTTTCGCTGCTGCTGCATCATTTCCTTTTATTAAATTCTTCCAGCCCCTTTTGAAGGAATGAAACGTAGGCATTAACATCCTCATTATAACCCCGAGGAGATTGTAATAATTGCTCTTTATGATCCAACAATACATAATATGGTTGCGAATTACTATTGTATTTCGAGGCCTGCAAATCGCTGACTTTGTTGCCCAGTGTTTTTATCTTTTTACCACTGAAGGCCGATGTATATTGCTCCGATTCGGGCAAATCCGTTTTATCGTCTACATATAACGAAGCGACGATATATTGCTCTTTCAT
>BJGO01000106.1 GCA_014190535.1 Bacteroidota bacterium
GTTATCCATATTGGCATCACTTTGTTTTTCATACCTGATGGAAACTTTCAGTCAACTGAATAAAATTTATGGATCTATTGGTACACTAATTATCATTATGTTCTGGTTTTACTGGAACTCCCTGATATTGATGATAGGGTTTGAATTAAATGCGAGCATAGCCGTAAACCGTCACAACAAACTGCACCGATAATTTTATTTGAAGTTTTATTCGTTAAAATGATCCTTATTATCGATGAATAATACGCTCTTTAAGATACATTGTAGAGCACTTATTAATATATTTGCCGCGTATTAAACCCTAAAAAATGAAACATCTAACTCTGTCAGCAATTCTAATTTCTTTGTGTTTTTTCGCTACCGCTCAGACAAAAAGTAAAGCCTACAATTGCTCGGCTTATGGCGCAAGTGATGGCTGGATTGATTTGCACATTGTTGGCGGTGTTGCACCCTATACATTTGAGTGGAGCAATGGCGCAACCGATGAAGACATACATAACCTCACTTCAGGTCGTTACACGGTAACAATCCACGACGCTAATAAAATCTGTAAAATCGAAGTTAGCTTTGATGTAGCTCAACCAGACCTCAACAACAGTGAGCAATCTAAGCGTCAGGCTTCTTTTACTTCCCGTTTTGAAGTATACCCTAATCCAGCGGAAGATATAGCTACCATTAATTTTTATGCCTATGAGGGTGCGGCATTTTCACTGCGTGTTTACGACATCAACGGACGAATTCTCTTAAATGAAAATCAAATTCAGAACAATGGCGACTATATCCGCTCTATCGATTTTTCGAACCAACCCAAAGGTTTCTATTTTGTAGAAGTTGTCAGCGAAAAAGAAACTCTTACTAAAAGACTGATCGTTCAATAATATTCATTAACTCATCTTTTACCATACAAACCCCGATTAAACGGGGTTTTTTTATGCCTGTACTCTAACGTGTATAATATTTATTCCTACAATAAGCGTGTAAGTATATTTGTAGCATCATTATTGCGTTAACAATAGTTATTATGAACATTTCAAAATCAACATTTAGTCAATCATTCGACCGCATGAGCAAAACAGGATATTTTTTACTGTCAGTTTTTTTGGTGGGGTTAATCGTATTTGCCTCTTACCATTGGTACTTCAAGCCTACACAGGAGAAGGATCAGTTATTATTGAGTATGCTAACAGATGGCATGAAGACACAGCATTTTGCCCCTCACGAATTAAATGATTCGTACTCCGAAAAAGTATTTAATACGTACATCGAACGATTAGATATCAATAAAAAATTCTTTCTTCAAAAGGATATAGAGTCATTAAATCGTTTTAAAACTAACATAGATGATGAAATCAACGCCGGTACTACCAATTTTTTTGAGGCTGCTAATGCTATATATGAAACCCGCACTAAACAAGCTGCCAACTACTATAAACCAATTCTAACAGAAGCTTTTGATTTTAATGTAGACGAATACTATGAGAATGACTCCAAGAAAACCTCATTTGCGGCAGATTCAAACGCTCTCAAGGAACAATGGCGTAAGTATCTGAAGTATCAGACGCTGATTCGGTTAAATGATTTAATTGAAGAACAGGATAAAGCCCGTGAACGAAAAGACACCTCCTTCACCGAGAAATCTCTTACTGAATTAGAAAAAACAGCACGCGAAAAGGTTAAAAAATCAAATGATGACGGATTCAAGCGATTATTTGAAATTGATAAAGACGATCGTTACAACCTCTTCCTGAACACGTTGGTTAATATTCACGATACACATACTGAATATTTTCCTCCGGCTGATAAGCAGAATTTTGATATCGCGATGAGTGGTCAGCTTCAGGGTATAGGAGCTCAGCTTCAGGAAAAGGATGGATTTATTAAAGTGAATAGCATTATTCCGGGAGGCCCGGCTTATCGTGATGCACGACTGAAAGCAGGTGATCTGATACTCAAGGTAGCCCAAGATGGCCAGGAACCTGTAGAGGTAACCGAAATGCGTTTGGATAAAGCGGTTCAGCTTATTCGCGGAAAGAAAGGCACCAAGGTAACACTCACCATTAAGAAACCTGACGGGGCTATTGACAACATCACACTAACCAGAGACATAGTGATTATAGAAGAAACCTACGCACAGAGTGCTATAATCAATGGCAAAGAAAAAATTGGTTACATCCGGTTGACCGGCTTTTATTCTGATTTCGGTAAAGGTGGTCGCGATTGTGCTGATGACGTAAAGAATGAACTGATTAAACTGAAAAAAGAAAATATCGATGGTGTAGTCCTGGATTTGCGTGATAATGGTGGAGGCTCACTCGAAAGTGTTGTAAGAATGGTTGGTCTTTTTATTCGGGTTGGCCCCGTTGTACAAGTTAAATCTAAGAATGAGGATCCCGGTATGATGTCTGATTTTGATGCCTCTGTCACCTACGATGGACCACTTGTTGTCATGGTCAACGAGAACAGTGCTTCAGCCAGTGAGATTTTAGCCGCCGCTATACAGGATTATAAACGAGGTATTATTATTGGAAGTCCTACAACCTTTGGAAAGGGTACGGTGCAACGCATTTATAATCTGGATGATATGGTGGGTTCGGCTTACGATGCAATCAAGCCATTAGGCTCGGTGAAAATAACGATGCAGAAATTTTACCGGGTCAGCGGTGGTTCCACACAACTACGCGGTGTTACACCTGATATTATTGTTCCTGATCTTTACGCAAAGATTAAATACGGAGAAAAAGAAGAAGACTTTGTAATGCCCTGGGATGAAATTGCACCTGCACATTATGGCAAAGTACACACTGGCGATTATTTCGATAAGGTAATTACAGAAAGTAAGAAGCGCATAGAGGCCAATCCAACATTTAAAACCATAGATGCCCAGTCTGCAGAATATAAAATTCAATCCGAAAATTCAGCAGTAACGCTTAACCTTAAGTCCTATCAGAATCGTTTGTCTGAGAGCAAAAAACAGGAAAAAGAAATTGAGGAGCTCAAGAAAAGTATCAGTCCACTTTCGGTATACAACTGTAAAAGTGACTCTATTAACTTGGTTGGAGCTGACAGCAGTAAAGTAAGGCGAAACAAGGAATGGATGAGCTCGCTCAGCAAGGACTTTTATCTGGGTGAGGTGAAAAATATCATCACATCGATGCAGAAACTAAAGTAACACGCATTGGAATTTCCCTGCGATTATACGGTTACAACTGTTAATCAACTTGATGCATTCACCGCTGAGTTATTACAATCCGCAGATGTAAAGTTGTTTCTGATTGAGGGGGATCTGGGCTCAGGAAAAACAACATTGGTTCAATCATGCTGTAGGCAGCTTCAGGTAATAGATGCTGTACAAAGCCCTACGTTTGCTTTGGTTAATGAATACCGTACCATAAATAATCAGGTAATATATCATCTGGATTTATATCGAGTTCAGACTCGGGAAGAACTTCTGGATATCGGCATAGATGAATATTTATATTCGGGACATTATTGTTTCATTGAATGGCCTCAAATAATCAAAGATTATATTGCAGAGAAATACATAAGTGTGTATATTGAGCACGCAGACAATAATAACCGACAGATTAAATTGAAACGGTATGAGTGAGGATAAACCAATTAAGTTACCAAAAGAACTTGTTCAGCGCACACCACAGGAGGAATCTTTGGCCCTGATGAATAAACCTTCCCGTTTATTCATCGGTATTCCTAAGGAAAGTACTTTTCAGGAAAATCGTATTCCGATAACACCCGAAGCAGTTGATTTATTAATAAATAACGGTGCACGGGTTGTTATTGAAAGTAAAGCAGGCGAGGGGTCACATTACTACGACACGGATTACAGCGAGGTGGGTGCAGAGATTGTATTTGACAAAGCGGAGGTTTTTAAGGCCGACGTGATAATTAAGTCCGCTCCAATAACAGCTGATGAAATAAAGCTGATGAGTTTGAATCAAACGCTTATTACGCCCATACACTTGCCAACACTTCAGGTTGATATTCTCAATCAACTCATGACCAAGCGGATAACAGCTTTGGCTACGGAATACATTCGTGACTCGGCAGGAACTTTTCCAATAGTTCGCTCCATGAGTGAAATTGCAGGGATTGCTTCCGTGCTCGTTGGCTCGGAGTTACTCAGTAACAGGCAAAACGGTAAAGGGGTCTTATTGGGTGGAATTACCGGTGTGCCTCCGGCAACGGTGGTCATACTTGGCGCCGGAACCGTTGGCGAATTTGCCGCCCAATCGGCACTTGGATTAGGTGCCGAAGTGAGAGTCTTTGATAATTCGATTTATAAATTAAAACGATTGCAAAATGCGGTTGGCCACAGAGTATTTACTTGTGTGTTACGTGAAGATATTTTGTCTGATGAGCTTAAAAATGCAGACATTACTATTGGCGCAATCCATTCCAAATCGGGCCGAACCCCGGTTGTGGTAACCGAACATATGGTATCGCAGATGAAAGCAGGTAGTGTCATCATCGATGTGAGTATTGACCAGGGCGGTTGTTTTGAAACCAGCGAAGTCACCAATCACGATAAGCCATACTTCAAGAAGTACGATGTGCTCCATTACTGTGTGCCCAATATTGCATCCAGAGTGCCGCGAACTGCAAGTGCGGCCATCAGCAATGTGATTACACCAATTATTATCGAAGCCGGCAAACAAGGAGGATTTGATAAATTACTTTTTAATGACAGCAATTTGCGACACGGTGTGTACGTCTATAAAGGGGCTTGTACTAACCTGCATTTGAGCAACAAATTCAAACTCAAGTTCACCGATCTCGATTTGTTATTTGCCACAACGTATTAATTAACTTATCACCCTATTAAATCGTTTTAAATCAAACCATTCATAAACCATGATCATCGTACCATTTGATTTTTCAAAAAAAGCTATAACTTCTCTGGATCAGGCGCTTTACTTGTCAAGTTCCTCCGGATTAGCTGTTGAGCTTGTACATATTACCAACCGAGCGGCAGTGCGTGAATATCCTCGAACCTGGAATTATAGCAGTTTTGATGATCGCTATCTCGAAAATAAAATGAATCATATTGTAGAGGCACGTATTAAAAAGCTGAATTTGAATCATTCCGTAACGCACACATGTTATGTCACAGAAAGTGTTATGATCAGTGGAGCTATAATCAAACGAGCGATTAATCGTAAAGCTCGCTTACTGGTAATGGGAACGCATGGCTTCTCCGGTGCGGCAGATGTTCTGCTTGGAAGTAATACCTCTTCAATTATCAATCAGGCATTAATTCCCGTATTGGCTATTCCAATGAATTGGAAGCCAAAGCCTCTTGTGCACGTGATCATTGCAGCGGAGAGTAATCAAATTTCTAAATACAGAAAAATAGCATCAGATTGGTCTGGTCTATTTCAATGTGATCAGGAATGGATTGAGTTTTATTATTTACCGGACAAGGATCAACTTAAAAAAATTAAAGAAAAATATCCCGAATTGAAGCTGGTAAAAGCCGACATCCTGAACTCACTGGCTGAAAATTTGGTAAAGTATACCTCGAAAAGAAAAGATTCGGCGTTAATGATGTTTGTGCATCAACGTAATTTGCTTCAAAAGATTTTTAATTCAAGCATAACCGAGAACGTATCCGGTCTTATTAAGATTCCACTATTGGCTTTGCCCGTTAAGAAATAGACAAAAAAAATCCCCGCCTTGGCGGGGATTTTTTTTATATCAAATGACCTTTATTTAGCCACTGCTGATTTTTTTGAAGCAGATTCGCTTTTTACTAATCGAAGCGTGTTTTCATCTTTTGCTAAATCAATGACCAACGGTGTCGCTACAAACATAGATGAATAGGTTCCAAATACAACGCCGATTAACATAGCGAAAGAAAATCCTCTAACCGATTCACCGGCAAAGATGAAGAGAATTAACACGACGATAAATACCGTTAAGTGTGTGGTAATGGTACGGTTTAAGGTGCTATTCAAGGCATCGTTGATACATTTTTGCATATTCATGCTTGGATGTTCGCGGAGGTATTCACGTATACGGTCATAAATAATCACCGTATCGTTTACAGAATAACCAAGCACGGTGAGTGCGGCCGCTATGAATTGTTCGTCAACCTCTAATGTAAATGGCAAGATGCCACTGAACAGGGAGAACACACCCATTACAATAGTTACGTCGTGAACCAAGGCAACAATGGCACCAATTGAGTATCGCCAGTTTCTGAATCGAACAAGGATATAAATGCCTATACCAATAATGGCAAAAATTACCGCAAGTGTCGAATTCGTTTTAATGTCATCCGATATTGTAGGACCAATAACAGAGGAGCTTCGCAAATAGTTAGAGCTGAACTGTGCATAGGTGACATCAGCCCCAAGATATTTTTTAAGACCATCATATACTGAATGTGAAGAGATACTGTCGGCCTGAGGTGAGTTGCTTTCAGACTGGAACGAGGTCGTAATTTTTATTTGGTCATCAGAACCATATGTTTTAACAATCGGTGTACCACCAAGTGTAACTTCAAGGGATCTACGGATATCTTCAGTATTTACAGATTGGTCGAAACGCACTACATACGTACGGCCGCCGGTGAAGTCTACGCCATATTGAAAACCTTTAGTGAAAATAGACGCAAGACAAATGACCGTGAGGATAGATGAAATGATGTAAGAGTATTTACGTTTGTTGACAAACTGAATGTTGTACTTTGAAAAATCGCGGAATGTAGGTGAGTGAAACTTGATTGTACGGCCGCTTTTTATCCACCATTCCATAAACATATGAGCCATAAATACAGCAGTGAACAAGGTCATTAAAATTCCAATGTTCAGCGTTGTGGCATAACCAAGAACCGGTCCCATACCGAAGTAGGCCAGGATAATTCCGGTTAATAATGTGGTCAGATTCGAGTCAAAAATCGCAGAGTAGGAGCGCGTGTGTCCGTCATTAACCGCTTTGATTAATGCAGAGCCGCGTGCCAGTTCTTCCTTGATTCGTTCGTGGGTTAATACGTTTGCATCCACCGCAATACCCATCGTCAACACGATACCGGCAATACCAGCGAGTGTTAGGGTAGCAGATATAGAGGCCAGTATACCAATAATGAAGAGTAAGTTAAATAGTAAGGAAAGGTTGGCCACCAGACCTGAAGTATTGTAATAAAACACCATAAATCCAAGGATAGCAAGGAAGGCAAATAGCATCGATTGAATTCCATTGCGAATGGACTCAGCACCCAGCGAAGGACCAACAAGGTCTTCGGCAATGATTTTTGCCGGAGCCGGAAGTTTACCGGTTTGTAAGATATTAGCCAGGTCTTTTGCTTCTTCCTGAGTAAATGAACCGGATATTGAGGAGCGGCCATTTGGTATTTCTTCGTTCACGCGCGGAGCAGAACGAACCTGATCATCGAGCACAATAGCAATAAAACGGTCTTTGTTCTTTTGGGTAAGTAATCTCCAAGTTTTGGCACCTTCGGCATTCATGGTAAGGGCCACTTCAACCGTATTATTTTGATTAATATCATTACGCGCCTGGGTTACAACCGAGCCATCCAGTGGAGCTTCATCACTGTTGTTTTGTTTTTTTAGAGCATAAAGAGCATAACTCGATTTAGTGCCTTCAACCGGCTTAGCTCCCCATACGAATTTAATGTTACGTGGAATTGAATTTTTGATAAAGTCATAAGAAAGGTAACGGTTGATTTTAGAAGTATCCTTACCAAGTACATAACCAACTTCAGGAACGTTTGCAACCATATCTTTACCGCTCGCTTCATCCTTATAGTTGGGAACATACATCAAAGCAAAAAGTGGATTTTCGGTTTGCTGTTTTTGAGCAAGGGCAGTTGAATCCGATTTGGTTGTTGAATTGCCGCTTAACGCAGAAGTATCCTGCAGGGATTTTTCACCCTGAAGCGCTGTTTCTCCTTTAAGCGTGGTGGAATCAGTGGTTGATTTGGTTGAGTCGTTGTTCGTAGTATTCGTAACTCGAACGGCAATCAACTTGTTAATGTTATCAAGTACCGGATATAATTCTGTTGCTGAATAGGTTTCCCAAAATTCAAGTTTGGCAGAGGCCTGAAGTAATCGACGTACACGCAAAGGGTTATCAACGCCGGGCAACTCAACGCTGATACGACCGGTAGAAGCCTGTGCATTGATGCCGGGAGAGGTTACTCCAAAACGGTCAATACGGCTGCGCAGGATGTTAAATGTCCGATCAAATGCATTTGCGGCTTCTTCACGGATTATTTTTTCAACGTCGGCATCGCTGCTGTTATACTTAATTCGTTCCGCATTATCCTTGGTTGCAAACAGGGTAGCCAGTTTAGCGTCCGGTGCAATCTGTTTGTAGGACTCGATAAATAGACTCACGTAATCTTTTTGTGATTCTTTCAGTTGACGTTCATCGGCTTTATCCAATGCCTTGATAAAGGTTTCATCAGTTGAGTTATCAGCAAGTGAGCGAATAAGGTCGCGCATTGACACCTGTAAAATAACGTTCATACCTCCCTGAAGATCGAGACCAAGATTTAACTGTTGGTCCTTACACTTTTGGTAGGTGAATGATACAATTCCTAAATCAACTACATTTTCGTTGGATACAGAATCCAGGTACTGAAGACGATATTTTTTGAGCGCACTGCGAAGTGAATCTTCAACCAGTTTGGCTTTAGTCTTATCGCCGGGCAATAGACTTTCTATCGTTTTTCCCAAAAGTACGCGGCTTTCTGCGTACTCGTCAGCCTTACGTTCAACGCCTGAAGTGATAAAATTGAACGATAGCTGGTAAATGCTCACAAGCACTAAGGCAATAGCAAAAAATTGAATGATACCTTTTCCTTTCATTATGGTGTAGCGGGTTTTATGCTGATTAGTTTAATGTTTTAAAGTTCTCTTTTCTTTAAATGGCTCATTAACAATAGATTAATAACCATAAAATGAAAATAGTGCGCAAATATAGGGTATTAAAGGACAAATAAAACAGAATTTGGCGCTGTAGTTTATTAACGTACTCACGTTGAATTGAAGTAAAAAGATCAACTTATCGGCAAGATCGGTAAACCCGGACGCTTATTTTTAAGTAGGAGTTAACGGGGAGCATTATACGTTTTTTACTTCACTAACCAACTTTTGCAGGGATGCTTTGGCATCGCCGAAAAGCATCTTTGTTTTTGTGTCGTA
>BJGO01000107.1 GCA_014190535.1 Bacteroidota bacterium
GGGATACCGGCACACGTTCAATAACAGTGACGCCTTGATATTTATTGCGGGAATACAGAAGGGTATATTCCGAACGGTTTACAGCTACGATAACACTTACAGCAATCTGCGGGGCAATACGGGAGGTGCTCATGAGTTGTCGTTAATTATTAACTTCAATGATGGTAAAAAAGCGGCTGCCAAACGAACATTAAAAAATTCAATAGATTGCCCGGACCTTCTTTGATATGATAATAAATAAATTACATTTGCGTTATCCACAAATCCACAAGCACCTAATAATAAAAAAAAGATTTATGATGCCTAAATTAAATCGCTTGATTGTACTGTTCGCTGTTCTTGGAACGGCCGTTCTTACCCAATCCTGCAAAAAAAACAAATCATCAATGACCGGTTGGAATTACAATGATTCCAAATGGGGTGGATTTTTTGTTTCAACCAAATTCAAAGGCCAAGAAACAGGTCCGAATTTAGTATTGGTAGAAGGCGGTACCTTCGCTATGGGTAATACAGAACAGAACGTAACCTACGATTTTAGTAACGTGCCGCGTCGTGTAACAGTGTCTTCATTCTATATGGATGAAACCGAGGTGGCCAATGTACACTATCGCGAATACCTCGACTGGACCTCAAGGGTTTTTGGATCTGATTTTCCTGAAGTTTATCGTCGCGCATTGCCTGATTCCTTGGTATGGCGCAGACAAATGGGTTTTAATGAACCTATGGTAGAGTATTACTTCCGTTATCCTGCTTACGACTACTATCCTGTTGTAGGAGTGAGTTGGATTCAGGCTACCGAATTTTGTAAATGGCGTACCGACCGTGTTAATGAAATGATATTAGTTCGTGAAGGTATTATGGAGAAAAATCCCAATCAGGTTGGCGCCGATAACTTCAATACGCGATCTTATGTTTTAGGACAGTACGAAGGTGCTGTGCGTAAGAATTTAAAAGATTTACATCCTAATGGTAGCGGCGAACGCAAAGTAAAAATAGAAGATGGAATTTTCTTGCCGGAGTACCGCTTACCTACCGAGGCTGAATGGGAGTATGCCGCATTGTCATTGATTGGCAACAACCCGTATAAAGGAGAGGAATTAATATCTGATAGAAAAATTTTCCCCTGGAACAATAGTACGATGCGCGACTCGCGCCACGGCAATTGGCAGGGCGATTTCTTAGCGAACTATAAGCGAGGCAATGGTGATATGATGGGTATTGCGGGTGGCTTGAATGATAATGCAGACATTACAGCGCCTATTTATTCATACCTCCCGAACGATTATGGATTATACAACATGGCAGGTAATGTGAGTGAGTGGGTTATGGATGTTTTCAGAAGTTATACCCCCTATGACGAGGTTGACTTCAACTCCTTCCGTGGTAACGTATTCCTTAAGGATAGTTTGGATGAAGATTATGCCCGTATAGAAAAAGACAGTTTAGGTCGTATAGTTCAGGTACCTGTAACAGAGGCGGAGAATGTTAATCGTTTAAACTACAAAAAGTCCGATAACATCAATTACCTCGATGGTGATTCAATGTCATTATCTGTTTATCAATACTCCGTTTCATCATTAATCAATGATAAAGCCCGTGTTTATAAGGGTGGAAGTTATGAGGATTATGCTTATTTCTTATCACCCGGAACACGCAAGTTCCTCGATGAGAATCAGCGCTTATCAACGCTTGGATTCCGTTGTGCTATGGTGAGATTAGGCGGGCCTTCGGGCAATAAGTCCAAGGCGGGCAATTACTTCAAAGGTAAAAAAACCGACAACCAGAAAAAATATTATAACAGAACCTGGAAAAAAGGCAACTAATCAATTTCCCGAAATAGGTAAAGCGGCATCAGCACTAGTGCCGCTTTTTTATTTGTATAATATCAATGTAATAATCTTACGAATATTGCATTAATGAATCAAACGATAGAACATATTTATCAGCTTTATATCGATAGTACCGGAGTTTCAACAGATAGCCGAAAGATTAGCAAAGACAATCTCTATGTGGCATTGAAAGGCCCCAATTTTAATGGCAACCGATTTGCAAAAAATGCGCTGGATGCCGGTGCAAGCTATTGTATTGTAGATGAGCCTGTTGATAATCAGGATAGTCGAATTATTCTGGTGAAGGATGCACTTGTAACGCTACAGCAATTAGCCAGATATCATCGTCGTATGTTAAAGATTCCCGTTATTGCTATTTGCGGCAGTAATGGTAAAACAACCACTAAAGAACTGACCGGAAGGGTATTAAAAACCACATATAACGTATTTGTTACCCAGGGGAACCTGAATAATCATATTGGTGTTCCGCTGACCTTGCTATCACTAGACAAACAGCATCAAATGGTGGTACTTGAAATAGGTGCCAATCACTTGAACGAAACAGCCCTTCTTTGCGAAATTGCTGAACCCGATTTTGGATTAATTACAAATAATGGCAAGGATCATTTGGAAGGCTATGGAAGTATTGATATGGTGCGAAAAGGTAACGGTGAATTTTATGATTACGTTAGAAAATTTGGTGGACACATATTTGTTTCAGCATGGCAGAACGATTTAATGAACGCATCCAATGATCTTAATAGAACGATTTACGGAAATCATAAGGCAGATATCATTGGAAAGATTATTCCCGGAGACTTGCTTCATCTGGAAGTTATCATTAATAACAATAGTCCATTCAATATTTCCACACAACTTGTCGGGGATTACAACACAGAAAATGTATTGGCAGCTGTTGCTATAGGAAATTATTTTAATGTGTCAACAACGCATATCATACAGGCAATAGAATCATATGTTCCCGGTAACAACCGATCGCAAATGGTTCTAAAGAATAACAATAAAATTATTGTTGATTGTTATAATGCCAACCCCTCAAGTATGGAGTTAGCCATAAAAAACTTATCAAAGTATCCGGGAGAAAAAGTGCTCATAGCCGGTGATATGTATGAATTAGGATCATACAGTTACGATGAACATATTCGTATACTTCAGCTAGCCAGAGATGAGGGCATTGAACATATTTGGATTGTTGGTGCTGAGTTTACACGAGCTAACGATTCTCAGCATATTGCTGAACAAGTTTTTGATAATACAGATCAATTAAGAGCTTCATTGTCGACCAAAGGTTTAACAGATAAAACTATCTTAATAAAGGGGTCAAGGGCGATGCGCCTGGAAAATGTGCTGGATATAATTTAAACCATCATGCCGCCGGCCTTCATCTTTTCAGTGTTTTCTGCAAGTTGAAGCGCATCAATGACCTCATTGAGTTTTCCGTTCAATACATCCTGAAGATTGTATAAGGTGAGTCCAATCCGATGATCAGTAATCCTTGCCTGAGGGTAATTATAGGTTCTGATTTTTGCACTGCGGTCACCCGTGCTAACCATACTTTTTCTTGTTCTTGCAATCTCATCTTCCTGTTTCCGTACTTGTTCCTCATATAATTTGGATCGCATCATGCGCATTGCTTTTTCTCTATTAGCCAACTGCGATCTTTCGGTTTGACACATTACAACCGTGCCGCTGGGAATATGGGTTAGTATTACTTTAGTTTCAACTTTATTTACATTCTGTCCACCGGCGCCACCGCTTCGGGCGGTTTCCATTTTAACATCACTTTCTTTAAGTTCAAAGTCAACTTCTTCAGCTTCGGGTAATACAGCAACGGTAGCCGCTGACGTATGAACGCGACCACTGGCTTCCGTTTCCGGTACGCGTTGCACCCTGTGGACACCGGATTCAAATTTTAAAATGCCATACGCTCCGGGGCCTTCGGCTTCGAGAATTACCTCTTTGTATCCACCAACAGTTCCTTCATTTTCAGAAACAACAGACACCTTCCAGCCCTTGGCCTCACAGTAGCGCACATACATTCGGTATAAATCGCCGGCAAATAAACTGGCTTCATCGCCTCCGGTTCCTGCCCGAATCTCTATGATAGCGTTCTTATCATCTTGTGGATCTTTTGGAATCAGCAGTTGACGTATGTGCTTTTCAATCTGTTCTTTTTCATCTTCAAGAGTAGCTAGTTCATCTTTAGCCATGTTTCGAAACTCCTCATCACTTTCGTTGGCAATTATATTCTTGTTGTTTTCAATATTGCTTAATAATATCTTGTATTGTTCAAAGGCATCTATTATAGGTTGTAATTCCTTGTACTCCCTGTTAAGTTGTGTGTATTGTTTTTGATTGGCAATCAAGGTAGGGTCAGTTAATCGCTCAGCGATGTTGTCGAATTTGTCCTTTAAGGCTTGTAGTTTGTCTATCATGTTTTTTGAAATGTTGAGAATAAGAAAAGGATGCCGTGCAGATAAAGTCAGCAGGATTATAGCTAATGGGTGAGCACCTTGTTCATGGCAGTATGCGATACAAACTTACCTGATTTTCTTCTTGGGCAATCAAAAACCTTTTTACGAGGAAGGCGGATTGGACAGGTTGATTTAAAAGCATACTGTCCCTTTTTTCTATCCTTGACAATAAATCATATTGAATAAGCGTATTCCCTTTAACGTGCAACAGACTTTGGTTAACCACCTGAAGTCGATTGACAGAGGGCATAGGTATGGTGCGTTCATAGTTCAGGTATTCATCAAACACCAATACGCCTAATGTGGTGTCACAAACAAAGAGCTTATGGTTTTCTTCTTTCATAAAGGACACCTGTGGAATATGACCGGTCAATTGGAATACATCCGCGCCAACAGAGACGGGCTTCCCAAAATCATTTATTTTTTTTATACTCATATCTAAGGCATCATATAACCAGATATTATTGTCAGATGCCCGGGCAACAGCCATAACATTAAGCATATTATTTTTTCGTAATTGTATGGTGTTAACGAGTCCGAAGTTGTTATCGAGAATTTGTATGACTTGTTGTTGACGATAAAAAATGAGTGTTTTGAAAGGATTGGATGCATCAATACTTTGTATCGATCCATTGGTAATATCACTATAACGAAACCACTCTTTTCCTGTACTGTCTATTTTCCTGATTACGTGCTGATTGTCGGCTATGTAAAAAAAACCGGTGCTGTCGCCTGTTATAAATCGCGCGGCTATGGGTAAAGTAAGTATAAGTATAAGACGAAGCATCATATAAAATTATGCCTGTTTGGGCAGAGATTTATGTTCATCGCGGTCTTCGACACGGGTTACCGTGAACGCGGCAATTAACATAAATACTCCGGCCATCACTATGGCGCCGATTGCTTCAGATTGATACAAATATTTTACAACGGGACCTCCGATAATTCCGTTAATGATTTGCGGAAGCGTGATGAAGAAATTAAAAATTCCCATGTATAAACCCATTTTAGATGAGGGTAATGCTCCGGCCAATATTGCATAAGGCATAGCCAGAATGCTTGCCCATGCAATACCTACACCGATCATTGAATAGATCAGGTGATCCGGATTGCTTATAAAATAAATAGATATGAGACCAATACCACCGCAGGTTAATGATAAGGAATGTGTCAATTTACGACCTATCGCCTTTGCTATTTGGGGTAGCATTAATGCATATAAAGCGGATACACCATTGTAGACACCAAATATGATTCCCACCCAATTTCCGGCATCCTGATAAGCCTCGGAGCTTACATCCTTAGCGGATAAACCATAGATATGTGTGGCTACTGCCGGAGTTGTATATACCCACATTGAGAATAAGGCAAACCATGAGAAGAACTGAACCACGCCAAGCTGTTTCATTGTTTTGGGCATTTTAGCGAAGTCGGCAACGATTTGTTTAAGGCCGGTGTGTTTTGTTTCCGATTCATCCGCATGAAACTTTTTGTACTCATCGGGAGGAAATTCGCGAGTTGAGACTACCGTCCAAAGTATTGCTATTAAAAAGATGATAGCGCCTGCATAAAAACTAATGGACACATTGGCGGGCACGGCTCCGTTACTTGACATCTTATCTACGCCAAAGTATTCAGCGAGAACATAGGGAAGCCATGATCCAACAACAGCGCCTATTCCAATCAAGAAGGTTTGAACCGAGAATCCAAGGGTTCGTTGTTCGTTGGGAAGGTTATCGGCAACTAATGCTCGGAATGGCTCCATAGCAATATTGAAAGAAGCGTCCATGATCATTAATACCCCTGCGCCAATCATTAGCGGAGGCAAAATTGCAGACGCTATATCTGCATTAGGCATAAACAATAAACCCAGTGAAGCGAAAATAGCACCACCCAAAAAGAAAGGACGCCTACGTCCAAGTGATGTCCATGTTTTATCACTGAAATATCCAATAATAGGCTGAACAATCATGCCGGTGAGCGGAGCGGCAAGCCAGAACCACGAAAGATGCTCCACATCGGCACCAAAAGTTTGCAGTATTCTGGAGGCGTTACCATTCTGCAGGGCAAAACCAAACTGAATTCCGAGAAAACCGAAACTCATATTAAAAATCTGAAACAGACTTAATCGGGGCTTTTTAATCATATCGGATCTAAATTCAGCCGTAATATATGCAAATTAGTTTTACACTATATCCATTAAACTATGCCTGATGTTCTTTCATTATACGATTCAGCCAGCGAAGGATTGCAAAAGCCAATCCGGTAGCAAACAGCAGAAGAAAGCAATTAAACAGAAAGAAGTCAGACTTGTCTTCATATTTATCCCACATACTAGCCAATACGCCACTAAGTTTATTGCCAATAGACGTGCTTAAAAACCACCCGCCCATCATCAATGCCGTAATTCGCGGAGGACTAAGTTTAGAGACCAGACTCAATCCCATAGGGCTTAAAAACAATTCTCCAATAGTAATAACACCATAGCATCCTATAAGCCACCAAACACTTACTTTCTCAGAACCGTTATGGCCTGATTTTGCCGCGGCCACCATAACCAGTGCGGATAGTGCTGATATAAATAAACCATACGCAATTTTTGCCGGAGTAGAGGGTTCTTTTTTTCTTCCCCTTAGCCAGGTGAAGAAGGCAACGATTAGAGGGGTAAGCAAAATGACCCATCCCGGATTGATAGACTGACTCAGATTTGTTGCCCAAACATCGATGCGCTCGCCCTCTCCGGGAATATTATCGGGATGTTCGTTGCGAAAATAAATCGGATAATTCAACTCCTCTTTTACTTTGCCTTGCTCATCCTTTTGTAAGCGAAAGTAGGCGTCGTATACCGGAACAGTATCTTTAGCATAGGTTAATTCTTTGGTTTGTTTTAATGAGCCGAATACATCTGCTGTTGTGCCGCTCAGCGAGCGATCGGTGTACCGGTCGGCCCAGGTATTTAATGCAGAACCATTTTGTTTGAAAACGGCCCAAAATAAAATCACCACAGCAAATATTGCAAGCATGGCGGCGATTGGTCTTTTTTCCTCTTTGTTTGCCGTGATATACAGATTGCCGTAGAAATATAAAACAGGAATACAGCTTAAAATGAACGCATCGGTAGAGTCGCTTCCAAAAATATTATCCGGAATAAGCCAACCTATTATACCAAAGACAAAAACAGGTATTAAAACCAGTCCGGTGATTTTGGTGAGAGGCATATCGCCCGGCTGTATACCTTTTTTATGATCGAAGCCCTGATAATGCTTTTTGCCGGCCATAAATACAATCAACCCAATAAACATACCTATGCCTGCGGCTGTAAATGCCCAACCCCATCCCAGCATAATCTGGAGTGCGGCGCCAAAGAAGTTACAGATGAAGGCGCCGATATTAATACCCATATAAAAAATATTATATCCTTCATCTTTTCTGTTGCGGTATGTTTCTGTAGAATAAATGTTGCCGAGCAAGGTACTGATATTAGGTTTGAAGAAGCCATTGCCGAATATAACCAAGGTCATACCGGCGTAGAGTGCGTATAGATGATGAATACCCATCATACAGTACCCCACACCCATCATCAGGCCGCCGGCAAGAATTGACTTGGTGTACCCCCAATATCGGTCAGCGATTAAGCCACCAAGAAATGGCGTCAGAAAAACCAGGGCTATAAATGTGCCATACAGATCGGATGCCTCAGCTTCCGTCATGGCGAATCCCTCTTTTACATCTTTTAAGTATAGGGTAAAGATGCCTATCATCAGGTAATAACCAAATCGTTCCCACATTTCGGAGAGAAATAAAAAGGGAAGTGCAGAAGGATGTTTCGATTGCATATGGAGTTTGTTGGTTTTGTAATGATAATTAATAATTGAGAATCACATCTTCTTTGGTGATATATAATTGAGGGGGTATTGTATAGCTTCAAAGTACTTATTATATTCACCTTGATAAAAAAAATATTTAAAAAATTAATTGTAATGCTTTATGAAAAAAATATTTGACATCTATACAATTCTGATTTTATGCATAGCCATTCTATTTACATATTCTGAGGCCAATGCTCAGGTATCAACTGTTTACTCATTTGGGCTTAATTCCTCTGCCTATACGGCACTGACCGGAGCAACACAATTAGCCAGCGGCACGGGAGCCACCATGGACGATGCCTTATACACCGGTGTTCCAATCGGGTTTACCTTTAAGTATAATAATATCAATTATACTACATTGGGCGTTAGCACAAACGGGTTTGTATGGTTTGGAACTAATGATCCGTTGAATACTACCTATACTCCGATTTCGTATGCGGGAAGTATGGATGGAGCCATATCAGTATTTGGTGTAGATTTAATTGGTCATCCCGCCGCTACAACAACACCGGTACTCAGATATACCACTAGTGGTGTGGCGCCAAACAGAATATTTACGGTTGAATGGTTTTGTGTACGAGCTAAGACAATTACTGGCGGCTCCGGACTTTGCGCGTCATTAGGATTTCCGGACATCAACAGAATGGATCTGCAAATCAGGCTTTATGAGTCGCAGGGTAATCGTATCGACATACATAATAATATTGCTCCATATTGTTTAAATGGAAGTTTCTCTGCTCAAGTTGGTTTAAGAGGAAACGTAAATACGGATTTTAATAATCGGATTGTAACATGCCGTGGCAACTCTTGGTCTGCCCGGGCAGTTGCTGTGGCACATTCAAGTACTTGTACTATATCTGAGACCCCCTCTTGCTATCCGACAGCAACTACAGTTTTTACCTGGGCACCACCACCACCTCCCACACCTATACAATGTGATTATAGTTTTAATTATTCTACAT
>BJGO01000108.1 GCA_014190535.1 Bacteroidota bacterium
ACGGACTGCTAAACAGCACTAAAGAAAAATTATATCACACAGAAGCTACAATCGAATCATAAACATGGCATTGATTACAGTAACTATTGATGGAAACGATATACAGGTTGAACCGGGTACGACCATAATGAACGCCGCACGAAAAGTTGGTGGCGATAGTGTACCTCCGGCAATGTGCTATTACACCACCTTGAAGGGAAGTGGAGGTAAATGCCGAGCCTGCCTCGTTAAGGTAACCAAAGGATCAACCGCCGATCCGAGACCTATGCCTAAACTGGTGGCTTCGTGTTGCACGATGGCTCAGGATGGTATGGTGGTACAAAACATTACATCGCCCGAGGTTCTGGAAACACGTAATGGTATTGTGGAATTTCTGCTCATTAATCACCCGCTGGATTGTCCGGTGTGTGATCAGGCCGGTGAGTGTGACTTACAAGACTTCGCTTTCGAACACGGAAAACAGAGCACCCGTTATGAATTCAAACGCAGAACGTATGAAATGATTGACATTGGCAAGGACATCAAGCTGCACATGAATCGTTGTATACTCTGCTACCGGTGTACGATGGTTGCCGATCAACTTACCAATGAGCGCGTTCACGGTGTATTATGGCGTGGAGATAAATCAGAAATTTCAACCTACATCCAAAAAGCGATCGAAAATGATTTTTCAGGGAATATGATTGATGTATGTCCCGTAGGTGCGCTTACAGACAAACACTTCCGATTCCGTAACCGGGTTTGGTTCACCAAGCCTGTTGATGCTCACCGGGATTGTTCTAAATGTTCCGGTAATGTGGTTCTTTGGATGCGGGGTGATGATGTGTTTCGTGTAACCGGCAGAAAGGATGAATATGGCGAACTCAAGGAATTTATTTGTAACGATTGTCGCTTTCATCACTATAATACCTACGAGTGGGTCATAGAAGGGCCTCGGGATATAAAACGACAATCTGTGATCAGTGCCAATCACTATGAAAAGGAGACCAAGCCTCTGCCCGAAGTATTATACGCTAAATTAGATAACAGTAAATGGAATAGCTTCACGATATGATGGATCTTACACCTTTTATACCCAGTATGGTTTTAATACTTGCTTTGTTTGCATTAACCATGCTGATTGCCTTATACACCACTTTTGCCGAGCGCAAGGTTGCCGCGTTTATGCAGGATCGCATTGGGCCCAACCGCTTTGGTCCCGGCGGTATGTTTCAACCTCTGGCCGATGGGGTGAAGATGTTCCTTAAAGAAGAAATCATTCCGGTTGCATCAAACAAGTTTTTATTTATCCTCGGTCCGTCTATTGCGATGGTTGCCGCCTTGATGACAGGCGTTGTTATACCCTGGGGCGATGAGTTGACTTTATTAGGTGTTACTTTCCCTTTGCAGATTACCGATTTAAATTTTGGATTGTTATACATCTTTGCTGTTGTCAGTATAGGTGTTTATGGTATTATGATTGGTGGTTGGGCATCTAATAATAAATTTTCCTTACTGGGTGCCATTCGGGCCTCATCACAGGTAATCAGTTATGAAATTGGTATGGGCTTAAGTATCATCGCCTTATTGCTCATTACCGGTTCACTCAGTATGAAGGAAATTGTAGAGCAACAGCATGGATTCAACTGGAACATCTGGTATCAACCAATTGGTTTTTTGATTTTCATTACCTGTGCTTTTGCCGAGTGCAATCGATTGCCATTTGACCTGCCTGAGTGTGAAACTGAATTAATCGGTGGTTATCATACCGAGTACAGTTCTATGAAATTGGGCTTCTTTTTATTTGCGGAATACATCAATATGTTCATCTCCAGTGCGGTGATGTCAACATTATATTTTGGCGGTTATAATTTCCCGTTTATGGATCAGTTGCTTGAACTCACGCAATCGCAAAATCTGGTAACACTGGTTGGAACAGTTTTCTTTTTTGGAAAGATTTTCTTTTTTATCTTTTTCTTTATGTGGATTCGATGGACCATTCCGCGCTTCCGCTACGATCAGCTCATGAACCTGGGTTGGAAGGTACTTATCCCTCTGGCTCTATTAAATATACTGCTCACCGGAATCGGTGTAGCCTTGTTTAATCCATCCTCTTTTGGCAACTAAACAAAAAATAGATTATGCAATCATTAACCAATAGGAAAAAAGTAATCGAACAAAAAGAACTGACTTTGGCTCAACGTATTTATTTGCCGGCCATCGTTCAGGGAATGGGTATTACCATCAAACATTTTTTTAAAAAGAAGAACACGATACAATTTCCCGAGCAGAAACGCGAATTACCTGAAGTATATCGTGGATTGCACGTTTTGCGTCGTGATGAAAACGGCGCCGAACGTTGTACCGCCTGTGGCCTTTGCGCATTAGCTTGCCCCGCTGAAGCCATTACCATGGATTCTGCTGAGCGTAAACCCGGCGAAGAACATTTGTACCGCGAGGAGAAGTATGCCAGCCGCTACGAAATCAATATGCTTCGTTGTATATTCTGCGGTTTCTGTGAAGATGCTTGTCCTAAAGCGGCCATCTTCCTGGAAACTGAAATTGCTCCCGCAAGCTTCGATCGTAAAGATTTTATCTATGGTAAAGATCGTTTGGTAGAATCTGTTGAGAAAGGATCGCCACTTCCCATACCGCCCAAAAATCATTAAACATGCTTCAATCCCTTTTTTACTTCTTATCCTTTGCCGCTATTTTTTGTGCAGTAATGGTTGTCATATCCAAAAATCCTGTGCATAGTGTGATGTATCTCATCCTTACATTTTTCTGTATTGCAGGGCATTACCTGTTGTTGAACGCTCAGTTTCTTGCCATTGTGCATTTGATTGTTTACGCCGGTGCGATTATGGTCTTGTTTCTTTTCGTAATCATGCTATTAAACTTAAATCAGGATTCGGTTCCTAAAGGATCTTATTTGTTGCCATTTGCAGGTGCACTAAGTGGAGGAACGCTATTATTGGTTTTGGTCTCTGCTTTAAAACGTTCCGATACCTTGATTCAGCAATCTGCCGCCGACGCATCGCTCGGTATGCTGAAGACCTTAGGGAAAGTGCTTTACACAGATTATGTGCTTCCATTTGAAATAGCCTCCGTATTGTTTTTAATTGCTATGGTTGGCTCAGTTATTCTCAGTAAAAAAGATCCATTAAAAGAACCCGAGACGGTATAATTCCTATGAATACGATCTTCCAGCAAATACCCATAGAACATTACATTACCCTTTCAGCGATACTTTTTTGTATCGGTGTGTTGGGCGTTTTAACGCGCAGAAATGCAATTGTTCTTTTTATGAGTGTTGAACTTATGCTTAATTCTGTTAATTTACTTCTGGTTGCATTCTCTATGTTTCATGCCAATCCAGCAGGACAAATCCTTGTGTTTTTCATAATGGCTGTTGCCGCGGCTGAAGTTGCTATTGGTCTGGCTATTATCGTAATGATCTATCGCAATCTAAAAACGATTGACATTGCCGAGTTGAGCAAGCTGAAACATTAGAGCGCAGAATCAAAACAGCTCTGATAAAACCACATTCAGATTTTTCAGCGCCCCGTCTATATCCCATCTTGATTTATCCCGGTCACCAACATAATTAGAAACGGCTCGTATTTGTAAGCAGGGCATTTTCATTTTACGACACACATACAAAAAGGCGGCGCCCTCCATCGACTCCGTATCTGCATATAAAGTTGGATCACTTCTTTCGGGAGTAATTGTCCTTATGGTATTTACCGTGAATCCTGAAACAGATTTCAGATGATGACAACTGATAGAATTAAGTGGAGGTGCATCATAGATCCATCCCTTATCAAAGGGCTCATTCATCGATAATTCTAGGCCCAAATCAAATACATCGGTAAATTCTAAACCATTATCGAGGCCCCAATCCGAGAATCGGTCACGATAAATACGAACTACCTGGCCTAAGGATAGGGAAGTGTCAAAAGCGCCACAGATACCAATATTCATAACCAGATCATAGGATTCCCCGAGCAGTTTTTCTGTGAGATGAAAAGTCGTTTGTGTAATTCCGATTCCTGTTACGAGTTGTTCGATATGTACACGTTTTGAAGGTCGGTTAAGGGTATGTTTAGTTGCCGAAAGGTGTTTGGATGCCTGTTTCATTTCAAGATCAGTAGCGGCAACGAGTAACACGTTCATGAATCGGGTAATACTATTTTGCGAAAGATACGAAGTGGCGGGATAGCGAATTATATTTGCATCGTAATTAATTACAGATGGTTTATCTCACAAGAAAAGAACATTTCAATGCCGCACACATGGTGCGTAATGACTCATGGAGCGAAGAAAAAAACCGGGAGGTATTTGGTAAGTGTGCCAACAAAAACTGGCACGGACATAATTACAATCTCTTCGTAACGGTAAAAGGGAAACCCAATCCCGATACCGGTTTTATAATGAATGTAAAAGAATTGAGCCGGATTATCCAAACGGAAGTCTTAGATAAATTGGATCATAAAAATCTGAATCTGGATGTTCCATTTATGGCGGGAGTTATGCCCAGTACAGAGAATCTGGCTATTGCTATTTGGAAACAATTGGCGCCACACATTAAAGAATGTCAGTTGCATTGCATAAAACTTTATGAAACTGAAAATATTTATGCCGAATATTATGGCGAATAATTTGTTCAACACTAAAAAAATCAATCGATGAAGGCATATATATTTCCGGGTCAGGGGTCACAGGCCGTTGGAATGGGTAAAGATTTATACGAAACCAATCCAACTGCAAAGGACTATTTTGAACAGGCAAATGATATCCTGGGCTTTAGGCTTACGGATTTGATGTTTACGGGCACCGAGGACGACCTTAAGCAAACTAAAGTAACCCAACCGGCAATATTTATTCATTCCGTCATCAAAACGCTTGTTGCCGGTGATGCATTTAAACCAGATATGGTTGCCGGTCATTCATTGGGAGAATTTTCTGCCTTGGTTGCAAATGGAGCACTCAGTTTTGAAGCTGCTTTACTACTGGTGAGTAAGCGAGCAATGGCCATGCAGAAAGCCTGTGAACTACAACCATCAACAATGGCGGCTATACTGGGGCTTGAGGATGCCAAGGTTGAGGAAATCTGTGCCACGATTCAAGGCGTTGTTGTTCCGGCTAACTATAATTGTCCCGGTCAGTTGGTTATCAGTGGTTCCGTGGAAAGCGTTACACAGGCTTGTGAAGCGCTTAAGACAGCCGGAGCGAAAAGAGCCTTGCTCTTGAATGTAGGTGGCGCATTTCACTCTCCATTGATGGAGCCTGCCCGCGCCGAACTGCAACTTGCCATTGAGCAAACAACATTCTCCAAACCGACTTGTCCCGTCTATCAGAATGTGAATGCAGAACCGGTAACCGATGAGGCCCTCATCAGAAAAAATCTGATAGCACAGCTTACGGCACCTGTAAAATGGACGCAGATTGTTCAGCGTATGTTTCAGGATGGTGCCCGCACATTTATTGAGTGTGGGCAGGGCAATGTACTACAAGGTTTGGTGAAAAAAATAGCACGCGAGGCAGAGGTTTATCCATTGTGACATTTTAATTGTCAGTTGTTTTCTTAATTAATTCAAATTTATATATTTGTTTTGCAAAATAAAATTACCAATATGAAAAACATATCAGTATCGCATATTAAATTTTCGATCATTATTATTTCCTTAACCTTTTTAATGTCATGCTCTATTCAAAAAAGGCAACACATGCCTGGATTCCACATTGAATGGTTTAATAAGCAACATAATAAAACGACATCCAGTAAACTTGATTTATCAAAATCAAATAAAAAGTTAAGTTCAGCAAATAGCATAGAAACCTCTAATGTTAAAGAAGATAATAGTGACAATACATCTTTGATTCAGGCTACTAATGAATCAGCACTCGCAACACTAGATAATAATGTTATTAACTACTCAACTCCTCTCCTCGTTAATACTCACAATCCTTCTCTTGAAGTAGGGATTTTAAATCAAAATAAGCCAGGTGAATGCGATATAATTACCTTAAAAAACGGTGAGGAAATAAATGCAAAAGTGACAGAAATTGGAATATCTGAAATAAAGTATAAAAAATGTGATAACCTGAATGGACCGGTCTTTAGTATAAGTAAGGTAGAAGTCTTTATGATTAAATACGCTAATGGAACAAAAGATATATTTGACACAAATAATAATTCTAATCAAAACCAGAATAATCAAAACAATAATCAGCCTAAGGTTTCTAATAGTAAGCAGGTTATTCATTGGGCAGCACTTACATCATTTATTTGTGCGTTAGTTGGTCTATTTTTGTTTGGAGTCATTCTTGGACTATTGGCGATTATCTTTGGTGCTATAGCCCTTTCAGCAATAAAAAATAACCCCGAAAAGTATAAGGGAAAGGGATTTGCAATTGCAGGATTAATCATTGGCATAGTTGCAATTGGATTATGGACCATTTTACTTTTTTTATTATTAGTTTAGTTATATTATAATCAATTCCATTCATAATTTTATCATTACCATCGAAATGCATTGATTTTGGTATTTCTATTTTTTGTCAAAAATAATATTGAATGTTAATTGTCCGGGATACGGAATGACAAGAGCAAACAACATTCTCCAAACCGACTTGTCCCGTCTATCAGAATGTGAATGCAGAACCGGTAACCGATGAGGCCCTCATCAGAAAAAATCTGATAGCACAGCTTACGGCACCTGTAAAATGGACGCAGATTGTTCAGCGTATGTTTCAGGATGGTGCCCGCACATTTATTGAGTGTGGGCAGGGCAATGTACTACAAGGTTTGGTGAAAAAAATAGCACGCGAGGCAGAGACCTGTTCGTTGTGAAGAAATAAAGTTGTTCAATTCATTTTAAGTAATATTTTTGTTTCAAATCCAAAAAAACCAAAAACTAATTCTCCATGAAAAACAATGTACTAATGCTCACGATTTTATCTGTGCTGTTTGCATTTAATGTAAACGCAGGTAATGCATCACTTTTCCAATTCGACCAAAACAAAGTGAATGCTGAGATGAATCAATTATCAAAAGTTGAAAATTATGTATCTACGCACAACGGCGTTACCCTTGAGCAGTTAAAAGCTGAAAATAATGACATTGTTTCGGGCGTGAATCTGACAGAGTCAACTTCCACACTTTCTGCATTAACTGAAGGTGCTTTGGGTATTCCATCGTTTATTTGGGGTTGTGTACTTGGATGGATTGGAATTTTGATTACTTATTTAGTTACACAGGATAGTGAAGAAACCAAGAAAGCACTCTATGGTTGCCTCATTGGATGGGTAGGTGGATTCTTACTCTACATTATTTTTGTTGTACTAATCTTCGGTGGTTCATTCTTCTGGGCTTCCGCAAACTAATACCAATAAATACTTTTTTAATGTCCGGCCAATAATGCGCCGGACATTTTTTTTATATCATATTTGCACAAATAGGAATACCGGATGCAGAAGCTACTGTTGTGTTTAATTTTTTTATCGTTCGTCAATCTTTTGGCAAATGCTCAACAGCACTACCGAATAAAGAGCGATTTCAGTATCAAGGAAAATTTACCCGACGGCACATCCAACCTCACCATGGGAACAGTCTATTTTGATAAGAACAACAAGAAGATTGTTTATTCGATTTCGTTCCCGACAAAAACATTACAAGTGCTTACCGACTCATTCTTTTATGAGTTAAAAGCTAATAAACTATCGGAAAAGAAGAAGGCAACCAACCTCCTGCAATTCTCTATTTTCAATCTGGCCTTATCCAGTAACCTGTCTAACTACGGCCTGAATACGAACGGCATTTTTAAACTTACGGATGTTTCTAAAGAAGATAGTTTGGTTATATCAACATGGGAACCATCCACGGCTAAACTCAAAGAACTCACCGGCAAAGTGTTAATCTCTCAAAAACGTAGGTTATTGTACGGTCTGGTTTTTTTCGACAACAAGAATACTGTGTTATCCAAACAGTTTTTTACCGAATACATGAATGTAAAAGGCTTGAATTTTCCTTCACAGATTACACAAGTCAATTATATTAATGGGAAAGAATATTATAAAGTAACTACCTATAAAAACATCGTCGTAAATGCAACGAACGAAAATGAAATCTACAATTTTAACATTAGCACTTATTAGTATTGGGCTTTTTTGTCGCGCTCAGGATGTAAATCGTATGATGAAAATTCCTGACAACAAACATCATCATCATTTTAGCTTTAAACAAGCAGATAACGAGCTGACCATCTCACTAACGGCTCTATTTATCTTATATAAAACGATGCTGAGTTCACAGGATGGCTCCAGTTGTACTTTTACACCATCCTGCTCTGAATATGCCTTGCAGGCAATGAATACAAAAGGTATTATCATTGGCACATTTTTGACCTTCGATCGTCTTACCCGATGTAACGGACTTAATCCAACCCAATATCCCTACGATAACAAAAAACATCTCTTTATCGATCCGGTACAATGAAGCATCTGTTCATCTTTCTATTACTATTTTATGCTGAATTCAGCCGGGCACAAAATCAAAATTTGTATGATGAAAAACATAGCATGGATTTTGCGCTACATCTTTACCAATCGGCGCAATATGAATCGGCGATCAATGAATTTGAACGAGTATTATTTCTGAATGAACATAATGACACAGCAAAACACTACCTCATCAGTTCCTATATCCGATCAGCTCAATTCACCAAGGGTATAGCGGCTTCCGAGCGATGGTTCAAAGAAGCGATATATACAAATAAGACGGCCTCTTTGCTTCATTCCAAACTTCTGATCGGACAACAGGGCGATCGCCTACAAGAATTTGCATTGCGTGTGGTTAACGACACACTGAAGTCTCTGATGCAAATGCAATATGCTTTTATGCAGGCACAATGGACTAATGTGCAGGTCTTTCATGCCAAGGGTATCTCTTTGAGTGCCGGATTGTTTGAACCATTTACAAATGTTGTAAACCAAACGAATCAGGTAAAAAAACGTTCGGGTTTTGTAGCAGGCACGATGTCGGCCATTGTTCCCGGTAGCGGATAAGTATATACAGGCAACTGGGAAGATGGTGTAATTAGTTTGATTATGATTTCAGCAACTACGTTTCAGGCCTATCGTGG
>BJGO01000109.1 GCA_014190535.1 Bacteroidota bacterium
TGAAAGACTGTGGGAAGTAAAAATCAATTTGCTTCAGGGATTCGCCATCCAGCAAAAAGAATAATCCAATGTCGTTAACATACGCTGAATAGGGCTGTGATACCGCACGCAACGATGAAAGAAGTAAAAGTGTAAGAAGTAATTTTCTAATCATACCGTCAATTTATCCGACACGAAGTAATAATATTCTTTCATATCCGCAAACACCAGATCAATTTCGCCCAGCGTATCGGATGTAACCAGTCGCTCTCTGAAGATCTTAACGTTGGGATAACCATGAAAATAATTTGCATAATGACGCCTCATTTCCAATATCCCCAATCGATCACCCTTCCATTCCATACTTTTAACTAAATGAAGTCTGCATACAGCTATACGTTCTTCTAGAGATGGAGGGGCCGTGTGTTCCCCTGTTTTTAGAAAATATTTTACCTGATTAAAAAACCATGGATTGCCAATTGATGCTCTGCCAATCATGACTCCGTCTACACCATATTGCTCTCTAACCAATTTAGCTTTCTCCGGTGTGTCAATATCGCCATTCAAAAAAACAGGAATGCGTATCCTCGGATTATTTTTTACCGCTCCTATCAGCGTCCAGTCAGCACTACCCTTATACATCTGCACACGGGTACGGCCGTGTATGGTAATGGCGGCTATACCTATATCCTGTAATCGCTCTGCCACCTCAACGATATTTTTGGAGTCGTCGTCCCAACCCAATCTGGTTTTAACGGTTACGGGCAACCTTGACTTCCTGACAATCTCTGCAGTCATTTGCACCATCTTGGGAACATCTTTCAAAATGCCGGCACCGGCTCCGCGACAAGCAACTTTTTTTACAGGGCATCCAAAATTAATGTCGATTAAATCGGGGGCGGCCTCCTCGATAATTTCTACGCAACCCACCATCGTATCAATCTCTCCGCCAAAAAACTGAATACCCACCGGACGCTCCTCATCATAGATATCTAATTTCATTACACTCTTTGTGGCATGCCGGATTAGCCCCTCGCTGGATATAAATTCCGTATACATCATATCAGCTCCCTGCAACTTACATACTGCACGAAAGGGAGGATCAGACACATCTTCCATTGGCGCCAGGAGTAGCGGATACTCGCCTAAATCAATATTGCCAATTTTTACAGACATAGATGTATTGAATTGAGAATGGGTCGGTATTTGCTGATGATTTCAAAAGTACGACTTTTACAGGGTATGACCGCACCTCGAAGCATTGCTTCCAAATGGCCACTGCCCCTTCAGCTACTTTTTTTAGTTGTTTTGATTCTTTCTTTCAGTTCTGTGTTTACCTTGTTGGCTATGGCATTAATCAAGCCAATTTACGGCATACTCGGAGCAGATACCCTATTAGCAGAGGCCGCGGCTAACCCTGAGTCCCTTTCGGGAGTAGATAGTAAAATCAATGCATTAAAGTTTATTCAACTATGTACCACATTGGGCACCTTCCTGTTCCCGGCATTTATGTATTCATTTGTTCAGGACCCGATGGGTGACTTTATACGGCTGAAGCAAGCAGGTAAACCTGTCCTGTTTGGACTAGCCATTCTGGGTATGCTATGTGCCGTTCCGATGATTGGCATGTTATACGACTGGAACCGAAATGTTCAACTGCCTGCTGATATCATGCAAACCGTAAAGCGCGCTGAAGATCAGGCCTCGGCGTTAACCCATTTGTTTCTTGAAATGCCTTCCTATGCCGCTCTTTTTTTTAATCTATTAGTAATTGGTATAATGCCGGCTATTGGTGAGGAGTTCCTATTTCGTGGAGTCTTACAACGATTATTTCAGGATCGAATTCGAAACGCACACATTGCTATTTGGTTAACTGCAGTAATATTTAGTTTGGTCCATTTTCAATTCCTGGGCTTTCTGCCCCGTATGATACTTGGAGGCATATTAGGTTATGCTTTCTATTATAGCGGATCGATATGGGTTCCTGTTGTTGCGCACGCTTTCAACAATTCGGCTCAGGTAATTATGGCCTTTTTGTTTCAACAAGGCATCATTTCGTACAACGTTGAAAATACGGAGAGTACACCAATTTATCTGGGCATATTGTCCTTATTCATCAGTATCCTTATCATTGCATTAATGTATCGCAGACGATTTGTTTTTGATGTCAGTAAACAAGTTAATCCGGACGAGTACACATGAATACATTTTTAAAACGATCATTAACGGCCATCATTTTTGCTGTGGTTATGCTAACCGGATTGCTATGGAGTTATGAAACCTTTACCTTATTATTTCTTCTCATCACGATCGGATCTGCCTGGGAATACGACCGTCTGATTGGCCGTTTCAGAATATACAACCGAATCAGTGTGCTGGCGTATCGTTGGATATCAACCTTATGCTGTGTTTTGGTTTACGCCTCTTTTTACCTCACGGTTCTAACCCACAGCCTGGTTTGGCTCTCTGCGCTTCCGGCTTGTCTGTTCATCTTTTTTTCGGTGGAACTTTTTTCGCTTACCGATCGCAGCATTCAGAATATTGCCCTCAATGTATTTGGTGTGCTTTACACCGCCATTCCATTTGGCCTGTTGCATCTGATTGTTGACTTGCATCAGAACGATACCGCAATGTGGTTCCCCGGACAAGTAAATATCATTTTATCTCTGTTACTGCTTATATGGGTTAACGACACCTTTGCCTATATTGGAGGGTCTCTTATTGGGCGGCATAAATTATTTCCGGCGCACTCTCCTAAAAAATCTTGGGAGGGCTTTATCATTGGCATGATTGGTGCCCTGGCGGCGGCATTTATAATCAACAAATGGCTTTTGAATGAATTTGATATACAATTGCCTATCCTATTAGCTTTCGTTGCCGCAGTGATTGGAACAACCGGCGATTTGTTTGAATCCATGATAAAACGAAATGCAGGCGTCAAAGATAGCGGCAGTCTTATGCCTGGGCACGGAGGGTTTTTAGATCGGTTTGATGCCTTTCTGTTCACCATCCCTTTTGTTTTTATATTGATGTTAATTCTTAACTATTAAATGGATAAAGGCAACTAAATAGAACCACTTTAATCATACATTTGCCCGATTAATAATATGACCATCCACAAAGAAGGCTTCGCAACACTAATCATCGTTGGCTTTTTAGTAGCTTGTATTAATGCCTTAACCCGATATATCGCACCTGACCTTGTATTCTATATTGTGCTGGCTGTCAGCGTCGCTTTTTATATTTTTTTAATGTCTTTTTTCAGAAATCCAACAAGAAAATATAGTTACGATGACAAGTTAATCATCTCCCCCTGTGATGGAAAAGTTGTGGTCATTGAAAAAACAATTGAGCATGAGTATTTTAAAGATGAGCGCATACAGATTTCAATTTTTATGTCTCCGCTCAACGTACACATTAACCGCAATCCGGTTAGTGGTATTGTTAAATATGTAAAATATCATCCGGGGCTTTATTTAGTTGCCTGGCATCCGAAATCAAGTACCGAAAACGAACGCAATACGGTTGTTTATGAAACTGCAAATCATCAAATTCTCATCAGACAAATAGCCGGAAAATTAGCACGTAAGATTTCCTGCTACCTGTCGCCCAACAAGGTCGTTCGTCAAAATGATGAAATGGGATTTATCAAATTCGGTTCCAGGGTCGATTTATTTTTACCAATAAACACGCAAATTGATGTCAAATTGAATGATATTGTGAAAGGTGGCCAGAGTGTTATTGGCAGAATAGGGTAAACGATCTGAACCTATTACAAATCCATTTATACATATTAACTGAATTAATATTCATTAGTTACAGTGACTTGTATTTTAGGTATGATTTTAGCCTATATTTGCATTACAAATTAAACTAGATATGAAAAAAATTCTTTTAGCCATCGCTTTTATAGCTTTCATTGGCACCTCTGCTTCTCTTGCTCAAACAACCAGCACTAAAGAAGAAGTTAAAGTAGAAGGAACTACAAAAAAATCGTGTTCAGGTTCAACAACAAAAACCTGTTCCGGTAGCACGGTGAATGCCGGCGGAACTAAGTCTTGTTGCAGTTCGGGCACCAAAACATCCTGCAGTGGCCAAACAACGATGACCAGCACAGATGCAGGAAAAACAGGTGACTCTTTGACCACAGATGATAAAGGTTCCAAGAAGAACAAAAAGTCTAAAAAGCAATGTAACGGAACCTCAAGCAACGGCGCCAAAAAGTCTTGTTGTAGCGGTCACTAGTACTCTTCATTGCTATTAAAAATAAAAAAGCCGGCAATGCCGGCTTTTTTATTTTATAACAAATCATACAACTCTTTTAATTCTCTGATTTGATGCATAACCGGATGTGCATTATCCTGATCCAATGGATTAAAGAAAATATGATCTAAGCCGGCATTCTGTGCTCCAATAATATCTGCTTCAATACTATCTCCTATCACAATACTGTTAAGTACTCCCGCGCCGGCAGATTCAAGGGCATATCGGAATATATTGGAGTGCGGCTTCTGAAAGCCGGCAATCTCAGAAGTAATCACGTGTTTAAAAAAAGGCCTAATACCACTAACCTCAAGTTTTTTATGTTGCACTTCATCGAACCCGTTTGTTATAATATGCAGTTTATATTTTGCGTGCAGATAGTTCAACACTTCGCGCGCATCTTTAAACAGATGCTCTTTTAGCGGTAATCTTGATAAATAGAAGTCTGACATCTCAAAAGGCCACGATTCATTATTAATGCCGATCTCCTGTATGGTCTTTTGAAACCTAATATATCGAAGTGTATCACGATTAATCTGATTGCGCCGGAACAAATCCCAATAATGATGATTATGTCGCGAATAGATGTCATAAAATGAGTTTACATCGAGTTCGGTATGTTCATTCAATTTAAAGTTCTCATACAATTCTTCAATAGTAAGAAAGGCGTTCTTCTCAAAATCCCATAGCGTATGATCCAAATCAAAGAAGATATGCTCATAGGTGCGATGCTGTTTTTTTAATGAATCTCCTGACATAATTCTACAAGAACGCCATGGGCTGTTTTTGGATGAATAAAGCATATTAATTTATTATCAGCCCCACGCTTAGGCTGATCGTTTAGCAGTGTAAAGCCTGCTTCTCTGAGTCGTTGCATTTCGACTAAAATATCCTCAACCTCAAAAGCTACGTGATGTATGCCCTCGCCTTTGCGTTCTATAAATTTAGCAATTGCACTTTCTTTGTCGGTAGCCTCCAGCAATTCTACTTTGTGCTCACCAACTTTAAAGAACGATGTAGTTACAAACTCGCTCGAAACGGCCTCGCGCTTATAAGGGGGAACTCCTAATAATTTCTCATAAACGCTCTCCGCCTCGTCCAGATTAGTAACGGCTATTCCCAAATGCTCAATACGTATCATACTTTTTTTGTACAAACCTAATTCAAAGCCATTATACAATCCGCCGGTATTGATACTTTTGATTTAGCGATGAAGCAACTGATTTATTGTGATAACAATGCCACAACAGCACTGGACCCAAGAGTTCTGGAAAAGATGATGCCCTGGCTTACCACACAATTTGGAAATGCCTCCGCACGCATATATCCTCTTGGCCGCAATGCCTATGAGGCCGTTGAAAGCAGCCGACTTATGCTGGCTGATTTTTTGAATGCAAATAAAGAGGAAATCTCTTTTACCTCCGGGTCAACAGAATCAATTAATCTGGCAATGAGAGGCGTTTTTGACTCCTATAAAAGCCGAGGTAAGCATATATTGATTTCCAGAACGGAGCATAACGCTGTGATTGAAACGGCCTGTGCTTTGGAGCAGCAAGGAGCAGAAATTGAATATATCAATGTTGATGAGAATGGCATGATTAAACGAGATGAATTGGAGAAACAGATTCGAAAGGATACCCTGTTAACCTGTGTTATGCTGGTAAACAATGAAACGGGCACTGTGCAGCCCATTGAAGAGGTATCTGAACTGGTTCGTCGAACCAAGTCGTTCTTACTTTGTGATGCCACACAGGCTCCCGGCAGGATTGACTTCCCAAAACTGAATCAGTATGCTGATTTGATTGCCCTATCGGCACATAAGCTCTATGGGCCTAAAGGTGTAGGTGTATTGTATGCAAAACGAAAGAATCCCCGCGTGAGCCTTACGCCGCAGCTAACGGGCGGCAATCAGGAGCTAGGATTACGTGCAGGCACTCTAAATGTGCCGGGCATTGTAGGATTTGGCGCGGCGGTTTCTTTATTGAACCAGGACGAACTGCAGCGTATTCAATCATTACGCGATCGCTTTGAAGATCAAGTAACCAAACATTCATCCACATCGATAAATTCCAAATCGGTAACCCGGGCTTGTAATACAAGCAGTATTACCTTCATGAATCATACAGCACAGGAATTGATCTTATTATTACAAGACACTGCGGCTGTATCAACAGGGTCGGCTTGCTCCTCCACATCAGACGAACCTTCTCATGTGTTACTTGCTATGGGGCATAGTCCCCAACAAGCCCTTAGTACCTTGCGCTTTAGTTTTGGCCGTTTTAATACAGCGTCAGAAATTGACTCGATAAGCGAAAAACTGCAGGAGATTCTAACTGCCTGAACTTTTTTGTTTAAATAGTCGTTAGTGTTATCGTTTAAATTAATTTTACATTTAATTTCAATTATATGATTTCCATTTCAGATAAAGCGGCACAGAAAGTTCAGGAAATTCTCACCGGAGAGGGAAAAGACCCCTCCTATTTTGTTCGGGTGAGCGTTATAGGCGGAGGATGCTCCGGATTAAGCTATAAGATGGATTTCGACAATCAGTCTAAAGAAAAAGATCAGATATTTGAGGATAAAGGCATTAAGTTGGTTACTGACCTCAAAAGTTTTCTATACCTATGTGGCACCGAACTGGATTACAGCGATGGACTTAATGGTAAGGGATTTCAATTTATCAATCCGAATGCTACCCGCACCTGTGCCTGCGGTGAAAGTTTCGCCGTATAGATCCATGTAATCAATGACTATTTGTATTGTTGGGTCAAGCGGACTCACTGGGGGTTACGTGTTGCAATTTGCAACTAAGAGTATTATGATCGACCGTATCGTGTTACCTCTAAGAAAAAAACTACAGACTGAATTCGCTAATGTAAGCCAGATGGTCTGCGACTTCAATAATGCAGAACAATTAAAAGCTATTCTGGCTGAAACAGATGCTATCATCTGCTGTGTTGGCACCACAATAAAAAAAGCAGGCTCACAGGATGCTTTTCGAAAGGTTGATTATCACATACCACTCATACTCTCAAGCTGTGCCGGGCCCGGCACAAAGACGTTCGTACTTCTTTCATCCGTTGGAGCCAATAAATCATCATCTAACTTCTACCTACGGACAAAAGGCGAAGCCGAGGACGCTGTTATAAAACATTTTAAAGGCAGAACCATCATTGCAAGACCATCATTACTTACCGGCATCAGAAAAGAATTCAGGCCAGCAGAGCGCTTATCTATGGTACTAAGTCCGTTATTTAATCCACTGCTTCACGGAGCATTTAAGCGCTTCCGTTCAATTCCGGCAGAAACAGTAGCTAAAGCATTGTTATTTTCTGCCTTAGCGCCCGATAAGTCTGCACAATACCTTCATTATCCTGAATTAATAAAAGCATCCGAGGACTTAGACCTATTGTTAAAAGTCAAATAAATTACGGGTTAGATTGTTTTTTGAATACTGTTCCAGAGTCCCTGAGCCGTTTTATCCCAGCTAAATCGTGAGGCCTGAATCGTTGATCGGGCGCAAAGTGTTTGATATAGATCCTTATCCGTTATAATACGAAACATAGCTTCATATACTTCCTGAATATTCTCGGGATCAGATATCAGTATACCCGAATCGCCACATACCTCGGGCATTGAAGACACGTTAGATGTAATTGATGGCACGCCACACTGCGCGGCCTCCAGAATGGGAATACCGAAACCTTCAAATAGTGATATATACATCATAGCGTAGGCCGCTCCTACGATTCGAGTTAATTCCGTTCTTCCCAGATGACCGGTGAAGATGATTTCATCTTTATGTTTTAATGCATCATAGCATTTCTTGATATTTTCCGACTTCCATGCAAATCGTCCGGCTATAACCAACTTGTGTGGCACTTCTTGTTCAGACTTCAGACGGTCGTATGCTTTGAATAATGTAGTAATATTTTTCCTGGGCTGAATAGCTCCCGCATAAATAAAGTAGGGAGCTCCTTTTGTATATCGAGCTCTTATTTTATCTTTTTCTTGACCCGACAAAGGTTGAAAGAACTCGTGCGCGCCATTGTAAATTACATCTATCTTATCTTCAGGATAAGCAAATGATTTACAGATGTCAACTTTTGAAAACTCTGATACTGTTGCTATGCGAGCCGCTTTTCTGATATATTTTGGTGTAAAAAATCGGTAATACAGTAAGGCCGATTTATTTATGTGTGCCGGATAATGTAAATAGGCTAGGTCGTGAACAACAAGTAATTGTTTCATCGGTGCAGATAAGGAAAGGAAGCCATCGGTAGATAAAAACAAATCAGCTTTGATTTTCTTTAGCACGCTCGGAACAGACTGTTCAAACCACCAATACCATAACAGTGGATGCCTTGCCGGTGGTGGCAGTATGTGTGGTGTAATATTCTCGGAAAAGATGAATTCATTATGATAAGGTCTGTCAAATAAAAAATGAAACTGATGCTCAGGATGTGCGCGTGTTATGCGTTTAAGGGTCTCATAGGTAAACCATCCTATACCCTCTAATTTATTAG
>BJGO01000110.1 GCA_014190535.1 Bacteroidota bacterium
CGTAGTGCCTGCTGTTTGGAGTCGCCCAAAAAGTTGATAACCCCCGTTACGTTACGAACCGTTTGCATCATCTCCGAAGTAAAACGCTTTTCGTCTGCTTCCATTAATATGTATCCGGGATAAATATTTCGCTCGGCGACAACCTTCTTTCCATTTTTAATTTTAAAGATTTTTTCCAAAGGCACCAATACCTGAGCAACAATGTCATTCCACTTGGAACGTGTTACTTCAAGATCGATGTATTCTTTTGTCTTGCGTTCTTTACCGCTGATAACACGCAGTACGAACCATTTTTTTTCTTCACTCATTACAAGGAAAATTAGAATGCTTTGTAATAATAAGACATCATAAGGTTGCTTCCTGCATCCATCATCAACACAATAACGCCAATCAATAATGCTGCTACCGATACGATGATGGCACTGTTCTGCAGTTCATCCCAAGTTGGCCAACTTACTTTGGTCATCAGTTCCTGATAACTTTCACGAATAAAGGCATTAAATTTTTCCATTGTATTAATTTTTTTTGCACGGGTGGAGAGATTCGAACTCCCATCAAAGGTTTTGGAGACCTCTATTCTGCCATTGAACTACACCCGTGTATATGAATTTTAGGTTTATGTAAAGAATAAAAGT
Organism: Bacteroidota bacterium; assembly: GCA_014190535.1. Lineage (GTDB taxonomy): Bacteria > Bacteroidota > Bacteroidia > Chitinophagales > UBA10324 > BJGO01. The sequence goes on from BJGO01000110.1 coordinate 636, forward strand.
AGCAAGTACAGTTTTGCACTATACTTGCTACCCTCTATCCTTCATTTAAAAATTACTTAATGATTTCAGTAACCTGTCCGGCACCAACGGTACGGCCACCTTCGCGGATAGCGAAACGCAGACCTTTCTCGATCGCTACAGGAGTGATGAGCTTAACCGTTAAGGTTACGTTATCACCGGGCATCACCATTTCAATACCCTGAGGCAGAGAAACTTCGCCGGTAACGTCTGTAGTTCTTAAATAGAACTGAGGACGGTATTTGTTGAAGAATGGTGTATGACGACCACCCTCTTCTTTTGAGAGAACGTAAACCTCGCATTTAAATTCAGTATGAGGAGTTATGGATGCTGGTGCACAGATAACCATACCACGGCGGATATCGTCTTTTTCGATACCACGAAGGAGAATACCTACGTTATCACCCGCTTCGCCGTAGTCTAGGATTTTGCGGAACATTTCCACACCCGTTACCGTTGACTTCAAAGGTTCGTCTTTTAAACCTACGATTTCAACTGCATCACCGGTGTTTACAACACCACGCTCAATACGACCTGTAGCCACAGTGCCACGACCCGTAATTGAGAACACGTCCTCAACAGGCATCAGGAATGGAAGATCTTTTGGACGGGCAGGAACCGGAACATAAGAATCCACGGCTGCCATAAGATCTTCGATAGCCTTAATACCATCCGGATCATTGTTCAACGCTTTTAGTGCAGAACCTCTGATGATTGGTGTGTTTTCGCCATCAAATTTGTAGAAAGAAAGCAAATCACGGATTTCCATTTCACCAAGTTCAAGGAACTCAGGATCATCAACGAGATCAACTTTATTCATAAATACAACAATTTTTGGTACACCTACCTGACGCGCCAAGAGAATGTGTTCGCGTGTTTGAGGCATCGGACCATCCGTTGATGCAACAACGAGTATGGCGCCATCCATCTGAGCGGCACCGGTAACCATGTTCTTGATGTAATCCGCGTGACCGGGGCAATCTACGTGAGCATAGTGACGATTAGCCGTTTGATACTCAACGTGAGCGGTGTTGATGGTAATACCGCGCTCTTTTTCTTCAGGAGCGTTGTCGATTGAATCGTAAGAACGTTCAGCAGCAAGACCTTGCTTAGCTAAAACGTGGGTGATTGCGGCAGTCAACGTGGTTTTACCGTGGTCAACGTGACCAATAGTTCCTATATTAACGTGCGGCTTTGACCTTTCAAATTTTTCTTTAGCCATTGTTTTTGTTGTTTTTTATTGTGTTAGTTAATGATTTTTATTTTTAGTTGTTTTTGATAAAACTGAGCCAATGAAGGGACTTGAACCCTTGACCCCTTCCTTACCATGGAAGTGCTCTACCAGCTGAGCTACATCGGCAAGAATCGCAAAGAAGCACGGCTAGTGTTTCCGTGCTACTCTACGCTTCTGTGCAGAGCGGGAGACGAGACTCGAACCCGCGACATTCAGCTTGGAAGGCTGATGCTCTACCAACTGAGCTACTCCCGCTTGTTTGTTTTTTGCTTGGGGGTTTATGCAAACCTGTTGGCAAAAGTGGGGAGAGGAGGATTCGAACCTCCGAAGACATAAGTCAACAGATTTACAGTCTGCCCCATTTGGCCGCTCTGGAATCTCCCCGCGCAAAAAGCGATGAAATATGTTAAAGAACAAGAGCCGATGGAGGGATTCGAACCCCCGACCCACTGATTACAAATCAGTAGCTCTGGCCAACTGAGCTACATCGGCAATTCATCAGATGCTTCAAAACAAGTTTATTCTGTTGCATCTAAAAAATTTTAGGCGTGCAAATATACATTATGGAATGAAAATCAAAAACTGAATTTCCTATCGATTGGAATAATCTCTAAATATATATCTGCAAAATGATGATTATCCCTTCAGTTTTTCTTTATGTTTTTTCACTTGTTTAAGGATTGAGTTGAAAGCGCTGTCGAACGACTCCTCAAAAGCTTTGCTGCGCTCCTCGGAATAGAGCACCTTACCGGGCAACATTACTTTTATCTCTGCCACTTTATCTTTTACTGAACTGCTGTTATTTTCCAGCTTGAGGTACACCTCCGTTCCGGTTATTTTATCAAAGAAATGTTCAATTTTTGAAAGTTTCTCCTGGATAAATGAAACGAGCTTCTGGTCGGCGTGAAAATGGATGGCGTGAATTTTAACTTCCATAACGAGTGTCTTGTTTTATTTGATGAATTAAATTGTGTTTTATGCTTTGGGATGTGCTTTTTTATAAGCGTTTTTAAGTTTTTCAATAGAGTTATGCGTATAAATCTGTGTAGCAGATAAGTTGGAATGTCCAAGCAGTTCTTTAATGGCATTAATTTCGGCGCCGTGGTTGAGCAGATGTGTGGCGAATGTATGCCTGAGTACGTGCGGACTCTTTTTCTCGAGTTTGCTCACCGTTCCGATTAGTGTCGTTACAATCTGATGGATCACTCTGGGGTATATTGCCTTGAGTGTATTTGTTAAAAATAATGATGCAATGTCATCGCGCCTCAATATGTTCTGTCTGATGTCCATGTAAAATTTCAACTCCTCTAATATACCATCTTCTAACGGAACGATCCGTTCTTTGTTACCCTTACCAAGTACTTTAATATTTTTTTGTGAAAAATTAATCTGACTCACTTTAAGCGAGCTCAGTTCCGACACCCTCAAGCCGGTTGAGTAAAACAGTTTGACTATCAGATAATCGCGATAGGTAGTATAATCCGGTTGCTCGGGCGCTACAAGTAATTTGGCCATACTGGCCTCATCGATAAAGACCGGAAGCCGTTTGGATACTTTGGGTGCCGATACTTTTAACAGAGGACTTTTGGCTATATGACCATTCTTGAGAAAAAATTTATACAATGATTTGAGTGTGCTGAGCTTACGGTTCACCGAGCGCGGCTGTATGCCATCGGAAATCAGTTGAACCAGCCAACTCCTGATGTGGATGTGGCGAACATCACACAAGGAAATATCGCCATAAGTATGTTTAAGGAAATCTGAGAATCCGCCTAAATCGTTGCGGTACGAAGTGAGTGTATGCGCCGAATAGCGCTTTTCAAACTCAAGATAGTTATAAAAAGATTGTAATAAATCCACGGGAGCAAATCAAAAATACTCCCATACAGGCAAAAAAGTTAAGCGACTAACCTTCGTTTTCTAACAAGATATTGTTTTTGTATATCGCTTTAAGTACAGTAGTACGACGGCGTACCGATTTTTTGGTGAACGATTGGCGGTTACGCAATTCCTTGATGATACCGGCTTTTTCATACTTTTTTTTGTACTTCTTAAGAGCCTTATCCAAAGATTCCGATTCGCGGGTGTCGATAATTAACATGAATTCTTATTTGTTTTGGGACGGCAAAAATAATCGCTTTCCTCAGAAAATCAAATTAATTGTGGATTAAACAATTGCCTTTGGGCAAACGAATACAAATCCGATAAAATTGATTTTTAATATGCCCGCCTGATGAGATTAAGAATGGATGTATTTAATTCCGCCGCTGTGTTTATTCAATGTACAGTCTGATTTTTTCTGGCAAGCCATAACCTTTAGACGTATGCATTATACCTTCGTTAGCCAATTCGCTACCATAGCACCTCCGGCTCCCGGTATAGTTTGCCTCATTATTGTTTTCTTTTGTCCAAAGCTTCTAACAATGTTAGCACACAAGCTGAAGTCCCAGCCGGGTTGGATAAGGGACTTACATGCCCTCCTTTGATAACCCGTGTTTCTATTCCCGGAGGAGCAGGTAAATAATCCTCTTCTCCTCTCAATGCAATGGCTTTAACCTTTAATTCCCTCGTTAATTGTGAGGCGTCCTCTGCATCAAAAATTACTTTTTTATCTACTTGCCTGATCTCCCTGTTTGAAAGGATTTCCATGGTGCGCCTGAGATGGGAAAGCAATTGTGGTTTCTCAGCCATTGCTGTCCTTCCGAAGAGCACCGAAGCGGCTTGCCTGGTGTAAAAACTTCTGAACGAAAGCAAAGTATGCTGAAGCCCGAAAATTATTTTTTGTTTGGTTGTTACGGCCTGAAAAGGCATATTAAAAAGGCCAACGGCATCAAAGCGCCCGGGATGCTGATAGGCCGCACGCAGTATACTCATACTGCCCCAAGAATGTCCGATAGCTATAACCTTGGACACCTTAAGGCTATCCAATATTTCTATGAGCATCGAAGCACAATCCTGTAAGTTCCAGTCCGATTTCGTAATTGTTCTGCTCATTCCATGCAAGGGCATATCAAGTGTGATTACGGTTCGATTGCTGAGTTCTTTTATCTGCTCATCCCAAAGATGATGATCAAAATAAACACCGTGTAAAAAAATAACCGGTGTGGCCGATGATGAGCCCTTATGAACATAAACGGCAATCTTGCCAATGCGGGTGGCAATGAATATTGGTTGTGCTGATGCTTGCATAACGAAGATAGAAAAGAGGATGATGACTATTTTTTGTTTCATGATTTAATTACTTATCGAAGGAGCCTGGCGGTGATAGGTGTCATCGTTCAATTGCTGAATGATAAACACCGCCATATCCATACGTGTTATTGAAAGCCTGAGGCCTTTTCCATCGAGGGTTGCCCTAAAACTTCCTTTGGCCGGTTTGTCGGTGATGTTAGGACAGCGAACTATGGTCCACCATAGGTTACTGCTCATAATACGTACCTCCATACGGTTTTTATCCTCAATAATTACTTGAAGCCATTTCATAAAATAGGGCAATATCCATTGAACGAAGAACCGCGGCAGGAAAGCAATGCTATTGCCTGCCCCAACATTGCTCATAGCTATTAAACGTTTAATTTCTTTTTTTTCCATTTCTTCAATGATTAATCCGGTTGCCTCTGAAATAAATGTTGTTGCTTGTGCTGATCCCTTCCCTCCTATACCTAAACATTGAATAACGGCATCCTGCCCCTCAAGGGCTTCTGCTACTTTATCCCGATTCATAACATCGGCGGTAATAACCTTGAGGTTGGGATGTGACAATAGGAGTCGTGACGGGTCTCTGACGAAAACAGTAACCTGATGATGAGTCCGGAGTGCTTCCTGCAGTATGGCTGTGCCCGAAAAACCGGTTGCACCAAAAATGACGACATTCATAAACGATGAATTGTTTGCCACAAAGGTTATTATGACGGAATAGTTACACCTGACACAAATGCGTCAAAATCCTTGACGGGCTAATTTCTGTCTGATTCGGGTGAGTGTTTGCCGCTCAATGCCAAGATAGGATGATAGGTGAGACAGCGATACACGGCTTAGTAATTCGGGTTGTTCTTTGACGAAGTTTAGATATCGCTGTTCTGCTGTTTCAAATAAAAAACTTTCGATTCTTTTTTGCTGAAATTTTAAGACCTCCTCTGCCACCAGCCTGCCATATCGCTCCAATATTGGATGGCGGTTATAAGCTTCCTGAATATGGTCGTAGGACAGATTAATGATTACCGTTGATTCAAGACACTGAAAATAATAGTTGCCGGGTGTGCGCGTAATAAACGATGTGTAGTGAGTGGCATATCGGTTTTCAGAAATAAAATTTACGTTAATCTCGCGCCCTGCCGGGTCAACATAAAAGGACCGAAGCAAACCATGATGAACGAAACCTAATTGCCGTTGCACGACATGAGCCTGAATGTAGAATGCTTTAGGTTTAAGTTCGGTGAGCGACAAACCCTGTTGCAGATAAGCAATTGCTGTGTGCGAAATGCCGGGGCAAAGTTGTATTACAGATCGGATGTATGCGTTGAACAGTGCACTTTCTTGCTCGATCATGATGTTGCCAGAACGGGATTAAATGCGATTAATTTTTTAAAGATAACCTTATTGAATATTGTCATTAAAAATAAATCGAATGCCGGGCGAAAGCATATGCTGAAATAAAACTATTCCGATTTTTTCCAGTACAGCCTATATCGATCGCTTGTTTCGTAGATAAGGATATCGAATGCGTAGTTGCCTGATTTAACCATTACCGACTTAGTCGAACAGGGGGCGAGAGCAATACGCCTTGGCTTGCCTCCTATATGTGCCACTGGCAGATGCAAGGGTAATTCGCTCTGCATGATTAACTTTTGACATTCAGTATAAATCAACGAGGAGTCATTGGGCAGAGCGCCCAGATAATACTGATCAAATAGCAGTGAATCGAGGTGATAGCCGGTTTTATTGGTTATAGTCAGGCTCAGCTTTTGCGCATGAGTTGTGCCTGCTAATACTAAGGCCACGAGGAAAGAACTAAAAATTTTGCTCACTGAGAGATAGGTTGTGTTATTTTTTTGATTTGAGCTTTGACGTATGGGTTTAATGCAAAAAATCAATTTCAGTGCCATGTACCATAAGTATCAATTGTTCCAACAAAAATATTTACAGTTCAGGTTTGTTTAAAAAATTATGCCTTGTATTAATAAATTCATCATACACCCCATCCTACCGAGGCTGATTATTTTTTAAAGTAATTTGGCGGTGATTGATTTTTTTAATTAATGCTACTGCGACTTATTCTATTTTATGTCTTTGCTTCCTGTTTTCCGACAATTCAGGTCTATGCGCAAAACAATATTAACTGGATAAATCATGCCGGCGGCAACTTCACCGACCGGGCACAACACATCGTAAACGATCAATCCGGGAGCCTGTTTGTATGTGGTCAATTCAGCGACTCAATTTCAATTAAGAATGAATGGTATGTAAGCTCCGGCCTGCTGGACGGGCTGATGATGAAAGCCGACACTTCCGGTATAATACATTGGGTTACCCAGTGGAAAGGTCCAAAAGACGAACAACTCATCCGCATGCAGTGGCTGTCTGCAACACAATTAATTGTCAGCGGCACCTTCAGCGATTCATTACAATACGATAACACAATCATCTATTCGCTCGGCTTCGATGATGCCTTTATTGCCTCAGTGAATCCTGCGAATGGCAACCTGAACTGGATTACCACAGCAGGAACTCTTTATGGTTATGAATTTATCGGTGGTCTGTGCGTGGCAAATCATCGCATCTTCTGGTCGGTAAATTATTCGGGCGCGGTGCTTATCGGTAATGATATGTTTGGTTGTGTTGGCGCCTACGATTTTTTACTGAGCGAACTGGATACTCTGGGCAACATCCTGCAATCGAAGCCTTATCATGGCAGTGGCGTGGACCTGGTGTCTGCCATTGCCGCCAACCCCGAGGGCACTCTGTTTGCCTGCGGAAAATTTAACGGTCAGCTCAGCGATTCGCAGGACACGTTGAACTCGAATGGCATGTTTGATATTTTTTATTTGTCGCAGGAGGACGACGGTTCTTTGAATTGGCTTCGCTCCGCCGGAGGCTATGCCACTGAGGTGGCTAATGCACTGGCCGTAGGGCAAGAGCAGGATGTGTACATGGGGTGCTGGATTCAGGATACGCTTATGTTTCAGGACAGCCTGATGATACCGGACCCAAGCGGGGAATTGTTTGTGGTTAAGCTCGACTATGAAGGCAATAAAGAATGGCTGTTTCGTGGGTTCCCTGATAGCGGTTCCGATCAGATTACCGATATCACCATCACCTGTAAAGGAGCTGTTTTATTTACCGGCTTAACTACCTATTTCGCTGATGTGACGCCCGAATCAGCTGCCGATGATTCAGACGAGCGCACGGAGCGCTGTGCCTTTGGCGACACCTATATAGCCAAGCTTGCCACTGACGGCACGCTATTATGGCTTAAAAACACCCTGGGGACCAACAGTAATCTGGGACTGGGT
>BJGO01000111.1 GCA_014190535.1 Bacteroidota bacterium
GGATGCCTACATCATACCCGATGGTGGAGATAATGATGAAGGCTTGAAAGGGGCATCGGAGATGAGCATGTACATACCGGAGAATCTGACTCAGTTATTCATCAGTTGTGGCACGTTCGCAACAATCAGTGGAATACTTTCCAAGCTATCGCATCACATCAGCGTATGGGGCATACCCGTGCTCAAGGCGGAGTCCTGGGCGGCAGAAGTTATTCATCAACAGCTTCAGCGCCTGCTTAAAGATGGGCGTGATCGATCTGCGCAGTATCAAATCGCCACGGAGTATCATTTTGGCGGTTATGCCAAAGTAAACGCCGAACTTAAAGCATTTCATTCCAGCTTAAAAATTGATTACGGTATCCATACGGACCTGGTCTATGGTGCTAAATTGTTTTATGCCTTGGATGATATGATTCGAAGAAATTCGTTTAACGAACTTGATCGTATTGGCGTAATCATGTGCGGCAGACCTTCATTTGGTGCCGAATCATAAAGAGTATGTAAATTCGTAAAAAATAACAATTTGTTAATATGAAGTGCTTTGCTTTTTTTGTTTTAATCCTTCTGACCAATACGATTCAGGCTCAAAATATTATTGTTACTGAAATCAATTATCACAGTGATTCCACCATGGATAGCGGTAACTGGTTTGAGATTTATAACGCCGGCACAACAACGGTTAATTTGGGTGGGTGGAAATTTTCTGATCGCGACGATATTAATGAATACATTATTCCAACCGGCACCAACCTGCAGGCAAACAAATATCTCGTTGTAGTCAATGATATTGCCAAGTTTACAACAATGCATCCCACGGTAACGAATTATGTAGGTGCATTTTCCTTTGGCCTGAGCAACAACTGGGACAAAATCCGATTATATAATCAGGCCGGTACGTTGGCCTATTCTGTAACGTACCTTGATTCTGCCGGTTGGCCTAAATGTGCCGACGGACGTGGACGAACGCTGGAGTATAAGGGTGGGGGATTGGATCCGAACCTGTATAGCAGTTGGTTTGATGGATGCATGTTTGGTTCACCGGGTAAAGCCTGGTCGCCCTGCAATCCGGAAATAGTTATCAGTGAGATCAACTACAACTCCGACACGTTGTATGATTGCGAAGATTGGTTTGAACTTCACAATGAAACCAATAACCCGATTACTTTAACGGCTTGGAAAATATACGACTCTCAGGATACCAATCAGTTTGTAATTCCTGTTGTAACGATTCCGGCTAATGCCTATCTTGTTTTAGCCCGAAACATCACCAAGTTTAATGTTATTCACCCCAACGTAACCAATGTGATTGAGTACAGTGGATTCTCACTCTCCAACGGCGGTGAGGCCATTCGCCTATTTGATGAAGCCGGACTAATTAATTTCTCGGTTTATTACAGAGATACACTGGGTTGGCCTGAAGAAGCAGACGGAGGGGGATATACCCTTGAACTGATTGATCCTAAAGGACGAATGTGTGAAGCCAGTAACTGGAAAAAAGGATGCTTTCTGGGTTCACCGGGTAAAGCATTTAACCAGAATGATTGTCTTCCGAGTACTGCCATATCGCCCGCGCTTGATGCATTCACAACAGTTAGCGTACTAAATGGAACGCAAATACAGGTTGAATCTGTTTCGGATCGTTTGTTATCACTTCGTCTGATACATATTAATGGGTCTGTTGTTCTCGATAAGTCATTTAAAGGATCCTCCCAAATAACACCGGATATCCCTACTGGGTTATACATCATTTCAATAAACGACGGATATCGTCAGCAACATATCAAGACCTTTTTATACGGGCAGTAACTTTTTTATGGTATTAAGTTCGGTAGAATCAGACCAGAGCACATTTTCATAACGCCTGAACCATGTCAGTTGACGCTTGGCGTAATTCCTTGAATGTTGTTGTATGGCCTGCACCGTTTCTTCGATCGTTCTTCGGCCATCATAGTACTCAAACCATTCGCTGTAGCCTATCGTCTGCAATGCCTGTGTATGTCGATATTCCAAAAGTGATTTAACCTCTTGTTCCAGTCCGGAGGCAATCATATGTTCAACCCGTTGATTGATGCGTTTGTATAGTAATGCTCTTGGAAGATCAATACCAATGAGCGTGATTTGAAACTTGTGTGTTTTATCAGGTCGGTTTAAATAGGCACTGTATGGTTTTTGGCTACTGAAACAGACTTCGAGTGCTCGTGTTAAACGACGTGGATTTTTAAGGTCAACGATAGCATAATATACAGGGTCCTTTGCCAGTAGGTGTTGTTGCAGGCCCTGAAGCCCCTCATGCGCATACATGTCTTTTACGTAGGTCTTGATGTCGTCCGGTACAGGAGGAAATTCATTTAGTCCATACAGCCATGCATCCATATATTGTCCCGACCCGCCAACAGCAACCACAACATCGTAATGGGTAAACAACTCCGATGCCTTTAAATCGGCGTCGCGGGCAAATTGGCCCGATGCGTATGTTTCTGTAATCTGTTTATGTCCGATGAAATGATGCTTGACCAAATTCAGTTCGGCCTCACCGGGTTTTGCAGTGCCTATCGACATGCCGGCATAAAATTGTCGGGCGTCAAAAGATATGATCTCAGTACTAAAATAGCCGGCTAAAGCAATAGATAGTGATGTTTTTCCGGACGCTGTTGGCCCGCATACAACAATGAGATGCTTGGTTGTGGCTGACAAGATCTTAAACTAATCAGTAACGGTCATCTTCATCACCATCCTGCCCCGAGGAGAACATATCACCAATTTCATCATCCGGTTGTTCGTTTTCCTCTTCTTCTTCCTGTTCTTGCTGTTCGGTTTCTTGTTTTTCCTCAACATCATCAGCATCATTCACAATGGCATCATCGCCTTCAAAACCCATGTCTTTCATACGTTCCTGATCGTCTTCATCGATACCTTCTGTTTCATCGGTTTCAACGGCGTGAGCTTTAATATGTTTATATACCTCTTCTTTCTTAACCGGCGATGGCCCGTTCGTTTTGGTAACAGCCGGGTACTCCGTTCCACTTTTTTCTACGCCGATTTGAACCAGTTCAATATAAAAAATCAAATCTTGTTTGCCTTCGTGCAGGTATAAAAATTTCTGATGCGGATTATTGATAAAGAGCACAAGTGCCGGGAACAATTCTTTGCCGTCTTTTTTTACCGACTTCCTGAATGGTATTTCTTTTACTTTCTGTGCCCGGTCATTCGATTCATAGAACGATGTAGTCGCGTCAGCCGGCAATCCCCAGGCCTTTATGATAGCCTGTTCCAGATCCATAAATGTTTGAGTTGGTTTAATTTCAATGTCGCGGAAGATATTGTCATCTTCTTCGTACATCACCCTGAATTTATATAGCGCCATGAGTTTGTGTTTCTTTTGTTGGATGTAAAAATAATTTCACCGGATAAAAGTTGTTAATTATTTATTTGGGGTGAGTCCATATGTTGCACCCGTCTCGAGCATGAAAGCGAAGGCCGCATCATACTGGTTAGGAATAACTCCATCGAGTATGGCATCTTTAACGGCAGTTTTGATGTCACCCACTAAACGACAGGGTTTCAATGCAAAGGTTTCCATAATGATTTCTCCGGTAATGGGTGGTTGCCAGTTACGAATATGATCTTGCTCCTCTACAATTTTCATCCGCTCCTTAACCAATTCAAAGTTTTGTATATACAACTGAACTTTTCTCTTGTTTTTAGAAGTAATGTCTGCCTCACATAACATCATCAGGGCGTCAATATCATCCCCGGCATCAAAAAGTAATCGGCGAATGGCCGAGTCGGTAATATTTTCTTTAGATAAACTGATAGGACGCAGATGCAGTAAAACCAGTTTCTCAACTAATTTCATTTTTTCATTCATCGGCAAACGCATCCTGCGGAATATTTTGCTCACCATATGGGCGCCTACCGCATCGTGACCGTGGAAGGTCCAGCCATGACCGGGTTCAAATCGCTTGGTTTTAGGTTTGGCGATGTCGTGTAAAACGGCAGACCATCGAATCCATAGATCGGGTGTGCGCTCCGAGATATTATCGAGTACCTGAAGGGTATGGTAGAAATTATCCTTGTGCCCCTTGCCCTCAGTCATTTCAACACCGCATAATGCAGTAAACTCCGGAAAAATTAGTTTCAGTATGCCGGCTTCGTGGAGGAGTAAAAAACCGCGTGAAGGCTTATGACTCAGAATAATTTTATTGAGTTCGTCGCTGATGCGCTCAGGGGTAATTATCTTTATGCGCTCCGCATTATGGCGTAAAGCATTCATCGTAGCCGGATGAATTTCAAAGTGTAATTGTGAGGCAAAGCGCACAGCGCGCATCATACGAAGCGGATCATCGCTGAATGTGATATCCGGATCGCACGGTGTTTTGATGATTTGTTGCTTTAGGTCGTCCCTGCCATTGAAACGATCAACTAGCCGGCCCTCAGATGTGCTGATAAGCTCAACCGCTAGAGCATTAATGGTAAAGTCTCTTCGCATCAAATCATCTTCAAGTGTTCCGGTCTCAACCGCAGGATTTCTCGAATGGGACTGATAGGACTCTTTACGGGCGCCAACAAATTCAATGTCGAGCTCGCCAAAGTTTAATTTTGCGGTACCGTAGTGTTTAAATAGCGCAATGTTGGGTTTAGGATTAATGGAATCTGCAACACGGTGAGCCAATGCAATACCATCGCCAATACACATAAAGTCGACATCCTTTGATTTGCGGTCGAGGAGTTTATCTCTTACATAGCCACCTACCAGGTATACAGGCACACCTTCCTGCTGTGCCGCAGTAAAAACACAATGCATAACGTCAGACTCGGCTTGTGAGAATGCGATTTCAGGATGGTCGATGATGTAAAACATGGCACGAAATAAAAAAAACCGTTTCCACAATCAGCATCGGATGTTGAAACCTGTATTTGTCAGCCTTGTATTACAACAAGTATCCGATGCTACAAATAGAAACGGTTTGTAAATGTTGTAGCGAGGACGGGAGTTGAACCCGTGGCCTTAGGGTTATGAATCCTACGCTCTAACCAACTGAGCTACCTCGCCATTTTGGGTGCGCAAATATAATGGGAATTACTTTTTTATAAAGCCATACTTACCACAAAGCGACACTGAGCCATTTATTTGTATTTTGGCGGCACGATTCATCCATCTTATGAAGCTTGCCGACCGAATAGCGAGACTCACCGAGTCAGAAACACTGCAAATGGCTAAACTCAGTCGCAGCCTTAAAGCCGAAGGCCGGGATATAATTGACCTCAGCTTAGGCGAGCCCGACTTCGATACTCCCGCCTTTATCAAGGATGCGGCCAAAAAAGCTATCGATGAAGGATATACCAAATACACGCCGGTAGCCGGCTATCTTGATTTGCGTGAGGCCATCGTTAAAAAACTAAAACGCGATAATGGATTGGATTATACTCCGGAACAGATAGTAGTCAGCACCGGCGCCAAGCAGTCGATTGCCAATGTTGTAATGGTTTTGGTTAATCCGGGAGATGAAGTCATCATTCCGGCTCCATACTGGGTTAGCTACAGAGAGATTGTAAAACTTGCAGAGGGAACATTTAATGTAGTAGCAACTTCCATTGAAAATGAGTTTAAGTTGACACCGACACAATTGGAAGCCGCCATTACACCTAAAACGAAACTCTTTATTTTCTCTTCACCCTGTAATCCAACAGGCACGTTGTATTCCCGTGCTGAACTTCAGGCATTGGCCGAAGTTTTTTACAGGCATCCGGATATTTATATCATCTCCGATGAAATCTACGAGTATATTAATTTTGTTGGACATCACGAGAGCATTGCTCAGTTTGAAAAGCTTAAAGATCGGGTTATTGTAGTTAACGGATGCTCTAAAGGATATGCAATGACCGGTTGGCGTATTGGTTACACGGCTTCCTCTATCGAAATAGCCCGTTCATGCGATAAAATGCAGGGGCAGATTACCTCCGGCACCTGTGCGGTTTCTCAGCGTGCCGCATTAACTGCTATCAGTAGCCCGCTCACTGAGACGGATCGTATGCGTAAAGCCTTTCTCAAGCGCAGAGATTTACTGTTGGCCGGATTAAAGAATATCAAGGGTATTCGTTCCAACAATCCGGAGGGTGCTTTTTATGTGTTCCCGGACGTCAGCTATTTCTTTGGAAAATCCTATGGGACTTATACCATAAAGACTGCCGATGATTTGTGCATGTATCTGATTTATGAGGCCGGGGTATCAGTCGTTACTGGTAATGCTTTCGGCAACCCTGATTGCATTCGAATTTCTTATGCTACCTCCGAAGAGAAATTAACCGAGGCCTTAAAGCGATTATCGGTAGCATTGGAAAAATTAAAATAACCGATGAATCTTAAAAAGTTTGTACAAAAAATCACCGAACTGCGCATCCTTGTGGTTGGTGATGTTATGATCGACGAATATTTCTGGGGTGGTATGGATCGTATCTCACCTGAGGCACCCGTGCCCGTAGTCACCTTGCATAAAAAGGAACAACGTCCGGGCGGTGCGGCCAACGTGGCATTAAACCTGCTTTCGTTAGGTGTTACAACGGATCTTGCATCGGTTATAGGCAAGGACCTGAATGGTAAATTATTAAAGCAATTATTAAGTAAGCACGGTATTTCGAATACGTTATTTATTGAAGATGGTCAGAGGCAAACGACCTGTAAAACCCGCGTGCTTGCACGAAATCAACAGGTACTTCGTATTGATGATGAAGTCACGCGGGCTTTGACGGTTAGCTTACAAAAACAGTTCATCAAAAAAGTGTGTGACTACATCGATTCACACAAACCCAATGCAATTATTTTCGAGGATTATGATAAAGGCCTGCTAAATGAATCCATCATCACAGCAATAATCGATAAGGCAAAGTCAAATAACATCATTACTGGCGTTGATCCTAAAAAAAATAATTTCATGTTCTACAAGCAGGTTACCTTATTCAAGCCTAATGCGCGGGAGTTGAATGAGGCATTACACATACAGGTTAAACCAGAACTGAGTAGTCTGGAGGATGCTTCACTTAAACTCAGGCAGGCAATCGGCTGTAAGAATATATTGATTACCTTATCTGAACACGGCATGTACTATTCCGGTGCACAGAAAGGAATATTGCACGCCCACAAAAGAAACATAGCGGATGTTTCGGGTGCGGGAGATACGGTTATTTGTCTCGCGGTGCTTGCGTTAGCATTGAACTATAGTATCGCCGATGCGGCGGCAATAGCAAATCTTGCCGGAGGACTGGTGTGTGAACATGCCGGCGTGGTTCCGGTAACACCACAAATGCTATTGAGCTGATTCCATGACAAAGATTGGCTTGCTAAGCGACACGCATGGTTATATAGATCAGACCATGCTGAATAGCCTATCGGATTGTGATGAGATCTGGCATGCCGGAGACTGGGGCGTTGATGTGGCAGAACAACTTATGGCTACTCGAAAACCCATACGCGGTGTATATGGTAACATCGATGGCAGATCGATTAGAAATCAGTTCATGGAAATCAGTCAGTTTGAAATCGAGCAGCTAAGGGTTTATATGATCCATATCGGGGGCTATCCACCCAAATATGTGCCGGGCATCAGAGAGCAACTGATATCCAATCAGATCGGACTATTTATTTGCGGACATTCCCACATCCTCAAAATAATGCCGGATAAATCCATACCGAATCTCTTGCATATTAATCCCGGCGCGGCCGGAAAGTCGGGCTTTCATGTGATGCGAACTATGGTAAAATTCAATATTGCAGAGGGTAGGGTATGGACTCCCGAAGTGGTTGAACTCGGATACCGCAATAAAATTTAAGCGTAAACAGTAACAATATCTTCATTTTCTTGTTACACTTACGAAACTAATTTTGTCGTCGTAATCATGCAGTAAACGTTCATAATTATGAATGAGAAGATTTCCAACAAACCCGATACAATAGATAAACTTTTAAACCGCATCATTAAAGAAGCTCAAATGGAAACAACAATCCGATATGCTACATTTGGTCAGCGTTCGATGGCCCGTATGATCGATGCGGCCTTAGTCCTGGCACTGGCTTATATCATACAGCAGTTTTTTGTTGCCTTCATTAAATCCGATAACATCTATAATGTAGAACATATACTCAGAAGCACCGATCAGGCCGTGCCGGCTTTGGCCCTGATGCTATGGGTACTTGTATATAGTCCTGCCATGGAGAGCACCGGCGGCACGGTGGGTAAACGCTTACTTGGTATACAGTTGGTTAGTGAAAAAACCCATCATCTCCCTGCATTCAG
>BJGO01000112.1 GCA_014190535.1 Bacteroidota bacterium
AAGAAAGATATATTCCGTAAGCCAGGTTCGTTAAACCTCGGAATATTTGTTGTAATGGACACCCGACAGTTCGGAATCAATACACTCTATCAGAATATTACACAAGATGTAATTCGAAAGCGGGAGAGCCGGATATTAAACGTAGGCTTCAATTACCGATTCGGAAAAAATGAGAATACCGCACAACGCAAGAAAAATATAACCGATGAATTTGGAGGAGGAGGCGACTAATAACTACTTACTCAATAAAAAAGGCACTTTGATTATTACAATTAATAATATACTGACCGGGAGTTAAGTGCTGAATATGGATGGGCTTTGTGTAAATACCTTCAGTACAAGCTGGCCAACTATATTGAATACAGTAAATGATTTATTTATAAGCGCCGGGGTGAGTTGAATGGACCGATCTGATACAGTTTGAATGAGTTCTTCTTCCGTATTAACGGAGGCAATGGTTGACGAAGGACAAGACATAGCACTCAGTTTTACCCAGATCTGATTATCCAGAATAATGGGAACCAGTTGAAGGGGGGAATCTCCGTTTAATTAAATCTCAATCTTTTTTCTACGCAATTCAAAATTTTTACCCAGGTATACCCGACGAACCTGTTCATCTGCGGCGAGTTCCTCTGCCGTTCCACTCTTGAGTATTTTCCCTTCAAAAAGCAGGTAGGCCCGGTCGGTTATCGAAAGGGTTTCCTGTACATTATGGTCAGTAATCAGCACCCCGATGTTTCTGAATTTAAGTTTGGCAACGATGTACTGAATATCTTCAACGGCTATAGGATCAATACCTGCAAATGGCTCGTCGAGTAAAATAAACTTGGGATCGGTCGCCAGTGCGCGTGCAATCTCTGTTCTGCGCCGCTCGCCGCCGGAGAGTAAGTCGCCCCTGCTCTTGCGTATATGATTCAGTCCGAATTCCTGAATAAGTGATTCGAGCTTTTCGCGTTGCTCCGATGAAGGGAGTTTAGTCAGCTCGAGAACCGCGGCGATATTATCTTCAACACTCAACTTTCGAAAAATGGAAGCCTCCTGAGGCAGATAGCCTATGCCTTTTTTTGCACGCCTGAACATGGGCTCTCTCGTAATTTCAGTATGATCGATAAAAATTGAACCACTATCCGGTTGAACCAAACCAACGGTCATGTAAAATGTTGTGGTTTTTCCGGCTCCATTAGGGCCAAGCAATCCAACAATCTCTCCCTGATTCACTTCAACGCTAACATCATTTACAACACGCCGCCCCCGATATGATTTGAACAAGGATTTGGTATAGAGTCGGCTGCTCATCAGGCATTGGATGGTTTAATATCTTTTATCATCAGGTCTATGCGTACCACGTTACGCCATTCATTCTCCTCAATAGTATATACAATATCGACCGGCTCATCACGAACCAGCTCTTCAAAGTGTGCCATACCAAATGCAATACCGTTTCCGGAGTAATTATCCTTATCCTTGAGCGAAATTTTCAGATGATCATTACCCACCACCCTACTGTATCCTGTATCGGTTAGATTACGGGTAACAAAAACGGGCTTCATATTACCCGGGCCAAATGGAGCAAACTGTTTTAAGATATTATAAAAAGAGGGTGTGATATCTTTTAATTGAATCTCATCATCAACAACAATCTCGGGCGTCAGCAAATTTTCATCTATCGTTGCTGATACGACTTCCTCGAAACGCTTAATAAACTTATCAACGTTTTCGAGTTTCAAGGTTAAGCCGGCGGCATACATATGTCCACCAAACTGCTCAAGCAAGTCGCCACATTCTTTAATGGCAGAGTAAATATCAAAGCCGGCAATAGATCTTGCCGACCCGGCGGCAACGCCATTACTCTGCGTGAGCACTATCGTTGGCTTGTAATGCACCTCGGTAAGTCGCGAGGCCACAATGCCGATAACGCCTTTATGCCAATGCTCCCGGTAAATAACCGTAGACTTCCGCTGGTCATAGATGTCATCCTGCAATATCGCCAATGCTTCCTTTGTTATATCCATATCGAACTGGCGCCGCTCGGTATTTTTTTGATTTAACAACTCGGCATTACTACCTGCAGTAAATTGCGTCTCTGAAAGTAGAAGCCGCACAGCATTTTTTGCATCATCAATTCGCCCAGCCGCATTAATACGGGGACCTATGATGAAGACAATATCACTTACTGAAATTTCTTTTCTGCTTACGGCCGTCTCAAGTAATGCTTTCAATCCTTCGCGGGGAGATTCGTTGAGCTGCTTGAGTCCAAAGAAGGCGAGCGTTCGGTTCTCGCCGGTTATCGGAACAATATCGGAAGCGATACTTACAACAACAAGATCGAGGTAAGGCGTGAGTTCGTCGAAAGATATCCGGTGTGAGTTACAATAAGCCTGAAGTAGTTTGAATCCGATTCCGCAACCACTAAGTTCCTTATAGGGGTAGGTACAGTCGGTACGTTTGGGATCAAGCACAGCAACCGCGGCAGGAATCTCATCGCCGGGTAAGTGATGATCACAAATTATGAAATCTATACCGATGGAAGTAGCATAGGCTATTTTGTCGATTGATTTGATACCACAATCAAGAGCAATAATGAGTGAGCATTGTTGTTGTTTAGCCCAGTCGATTCCGGCCTGAGAGATGCCATAACCTTCCTTATACCGGTCCGGTATGTAATAATCTATATTCGGATAATGCTTCTTCAGGAATGAGTACATCAAGGCCACCGATGTGGTACCATCTACATCATAGTCCCCATAGATCACAATCTTTTCATTATGCATCATTGCGGCGTTAATACGATCAACGGCTTTATCCATATCCTTCATCAGAAAAGGGTCGTGCAAATGATCGAGTGAAGGCCTGAAGAATATTCTGGCTTCTTCGAAAGTCCTGATGTTACGCTGAACCAGTAATCGGGCTAAGACAGGATTTAATTTCAGTTCATCTTGTAATGTTCTGGCTAATGCAGTATCAATCTCTTTCACTACCCATCTTTTATTTCTGGTCATAACCGGCATGTATCGTTCAGTTCGCTAATGTTTTACGGTAAATATTGAAAGCTACTAAAATACAGCATTCATCTTATTAAAACGGTATTCGGGTAAAATAAAGATGCATACTAATTCATAATCAAAGAGGTATATACAGGCAGATGGTCGCTGTAGCCTCCATTGTATCGTTGCCCCTCAAAGGTGCGGCTTGGTCGTTTTACCGATGTAGCACTATCCACCTTTAGCATAAAGTCTTCTTTTACGATTCGCACCGCACGGTAATCACGATCGTAGAATTCAGGCCTTGATAAATTTTGGGTGAATAGGATCTGATCGAGCATGCTGTAATGACCACGGTAAAAATGGGAGCCTAATTTTTGTTCTTTCAATGCGATCATAGGATTAATCAGGCACGTGTTGCAATTGGGCTGTGGCACATCATAGGTTTTAAAAATCGTCGTCAGACTTTTATCGGTAGGCTCATCGTTAAAATCGCCCATAATTACCACACGGGAATTGGGGTTTGAACCTATCCGCTGTAACGCATTATTCAGTGCTGTTGCGGCGGCAATACGTTTAGGCTCCGATTGTTCGGTGCCTCCCCGGCGTGATGGCCAATGATTAACAAATACGTGTAAGGTATCTGTACCCATCAGGAGTGTAGTCCATAGAATATCACGGGTAGCAAAATCTTTTTCATCGTAGTTAACCTTCACCGGCGATGCCTTAAGGAACGTAAATTTGGTCTTGTTGTAAAATAAAGCAACATCGATCCCACGGGCATCCGGAGAGTCGAAATGAACGATACGGTAGTGATAGTCTTTCAACTTTTTATGATTCACCAAATCAGTTAATACCTGAACATTTTCAATCTCACATACACCAAGGATGTCTATGCCCTGAGGTGTATTCATTGCTGAAATAACCTCGGCCATATGATTCAGTTTTCTGACATAGCGTTCGGTTCCCCATAAATTAGCTGAAGCCGGTAAAAATTCTTCATCATTTATTTTGGGATCGTTGATGGTATCAAATAAATTCTCAAGATTGTAAAAGCCTACCGTAAACTCGTTTTTACCCGAATAGACCCTTCTTTTTTTTTCGAGTCGATTACCAAAAAAATGATACTGCAAACAGATAAAGAATACAGAAGGGACAATGATCCAGAGCAGGTACTTATTCATAAATGTTGAATTGCGTTTTAATTTCAAGTTTATGGTGAAGGGTTACCACGAAATCTGTTCGGCCTGATTTCCGTCGTATTCAACAATATTACGTTCGGTTTCATATAAACGAATATACAGTTGCAGTTCAGGCGCCAATCGTTTACGAAGCTTTTTCCATATTACGGCGGCGATATATTCCGCAGTAGGATTTATTAGTTTAAACTCCGGTGTGTCGAGATTCAGATTCTTATGATCAAATGCATCCATAACTTCTTCGTCTATATACTGTTTCAGATCTTTTAGATCAAGCACATAACCGGTTTCAGGATTTACCGCGCCGGTAACCTTTACCTCAAGGTGATAATTATGCCCATGATAATTGGGATTATTGCACAAACCAAAAACGGAATCATTTTTTTCGTCACTCCAGTCACTCCGGTACAGGCGATGCGCGGCATTAAAGTTTGCAGTTCGTATTACAGATAGGTTCATGGTATGATGTGTTTAGTCAACGGTTCCAACCTTCAACATATTAGTACTGCCTTTCCAGTGTAGTGGCATACTGGCTGTATTTACCACGATATCATTTTTCTTCACAAAGCCTTGTTTCTTTAAGTCGAACTTTAAGTCATCAATGGTATCCTCAACGGTTCGGTTTTTATCATAGAAGAAAGTCCTGACGCCCCAAACCAGATTGAGTGTATTGAGGTTTTTCCGGTTATCCATGTAAACCAGCAGGTCTGCCTTGGGCCTGTAACTCGAGATCATAAAGGCAGTATAGCCGGATCTCGATAAAGAGATGATTGCCTTGGCGTGCACGTCTTCAGCTATTTTACATGCATTGTAGCAAATCGCATCGGATAATCTTGTTTTAGATGTTACAAGTGGAACCAGTTTTTTATTGTAAATAGAATTTTCGTGTTCGATGCGTTCTGCAATATCTTTCATCACCTGAATCACTTTAACCGGATACTTGCCCGAAGCAGTCTCAGCACTGAGCATTAAGGCATCGGCTCCATCAAAAATGCCATTGGCCACATCATTGATTTCGGCTCTGGTGGGCATTGGAGAGTCAATCATGCTTTGCATCATCTGAGTGGCAATAATAACCGGCTTGGCTTTATTGATGCAAGCCGTTACAATTCGCTTCTGTATAATCGTCATGTCGCGCATAGGCACCTCAACGCCCAGATCGCCTCGTGCAATCATTACAGCATCGGTAACATCAAGTATATCTTCCAGATTTTTTACTGCCTGTGGCTTTTCAATTTTTGCAATCACTTTGGCCTCATAGCCTGATTTTTTTATTCGATTCTTGAGGTCTGTAATATCCTTGGCCGTACGAACGAATGATAGCGCAATCCAATTAACATCTTGTTCAAGTGCAAACTGCAAATCACTGAGATCCTTTTTGGTCAGTGAGGGCAATGAAATTTCGGAGTCGGGTAAGTTCACCCCCTTTCTTGATGTGAGCACGCCACCATAAATAATTTTAGCTCTTACTTTATCCTTATTATTTGACTTAAGTACCTTAAGAATAAAATGACCGTCATCCAGCAGTACCAAATCGCCTGGTTTCACCTCCTTAGCAAACGGAGCATAGTTTACAAATAAGCTCTGCGCTGTACATACCGATTGCTTCACCGTAATGTCAATTTCTTTCTCAGGCACCAGGGTAATGGAACCATTCTCTACATCGCCAATCCGGATTTTTGGCCCCTGCAAATCAGCAAGAATGCCTACGTGAGTATTTAGTTGAGCATTTAATCGTTTGATATGGGAAATAACCTCCTTATGGGACTGTTGGGTGCCATGCGAAAAATTTAACCGGAAGGTATCGACACCCGATAAAATCAATTGCTTCAAGACTTCAGGAGATGATGATGCCGGACCAACAGTAGCTACTATCTTGGTGCGGGTAAATCGTTTTTTCATAATAGTACAAATATCCGTTGTCTTTGTAAAAATGCGTGTTATTTTAATGTAATTCGTCTTATTCTTTAAATTCATATATGCACTACAATGTACATTTGCAGGAATGTCGAATCTGAAGACAATAACACGTAATACCTTTCTGTATACCATTTCTTCAGTATTACAACGCGCATCGTCAATAATTTTCTTCCCGATATTTTCATCCTATTTAACTAAGGGTGATTACGGGATACAAGGTGTAATCTATTATATAGCCGCAATTCTTAATATCATCGGTGAAATGCAGTTGAGCCGTGTAGGCACCCGATTAATATATGACGGAAATGATGTGAATGAAAATGTTCGCCGCATATATGGCATGTATTTCATCATGATTATCATCTTTAAATGTCTGCTTGGCGGATTTCTCTATGTTACGGGGCCTTATTTATTAAAACCTTTTTTAAACGATATTTCATTTGACCCTTACGTTACGCTCACCCTTATAGCTATGCCGGCCTCCGGCATTTATGGACTCTATAAAGCATATCTGCAGGCTACCGACAAAGGCACGAAATTTATTAAAGTTGACATGCTCTATTTCCTAAGTAATGTTTCCCTGAATCTTTATTTTATCATTGTGCACGGCATGGGTGTATCCGGATTGCTCTTAAGTACCATTATTTCCTCTGTTCTTTTTGCGATATATGCCTATTTTGATTTATTCCGAAAAACGTATCTCCGAATAGACTTTACTTTAATGAAGGAGAGCCTGAGGCTGGCACTACCGCTTTTGTTTTTTATACTGCTTGGTATGTTCGTTGATGGATCGGATAAGATTATTTTGAATTCTAAACTCGGAAAAGATGTAAGCGGCATATTTTATATTGCTACAATGCTGGCGGCTTTTTTTAATGTGTTTCGTGAATCTTCCAATCAGGCATTGATTCCATGGTTTTACCGGGAGAAAAATAAAACAAGCGATGCGCGAATTGCTCAGGTTTTATTTCTTTCGTTTGGCGCTATGTGTATTGTTGGCCTGGGTATATCCTATTTTTCCTACGAAATGATTTATATCCTGTCCGGGAATAAAGAACTGATATCGGCCTACCGGTATACACCGTTAATTATTGTATCGGCCCTAATAGTTTATGTTAGTCAATTTTATTATATGATTATCATGTTCTATAAGATTCATACGCGATGGCTTTTTCTCACCACACTCAGCGGATGGTTAGTGAACATGGGGGCCTGCTATTTACTTATTGACTATTTCGGTATTTATGGTGCGGCACTTGGGAATATGCTTGGCGTCATTACCCTGACCATTGTTAAAGCCTGGTTAAGCAAAATATCGGGCTATCACTTAAACTGGAAGCTATTTACCATTCTTATACTGGCTACTCAGGCCTTGTCGCTCATTATATTTCTGCCCATTCCATACCTGTATCTGCTTCCCATAAAAATAGCCATCACCCTAATGGCCTTGTTTGTGTTATATCATTATGCCAATAAGGTAGTGGATGTAAATAAACTGTTTATGGAGCAATGGGCATTAATTCGTAACCGCCTTACTACCAATAAACCTGTTTAGAGGAGTGATTTGAGGATGGCATCAATAGTGAACCCATCGGCCTCTGCCTTGTAATTCAACACAACACGATGTCTTAATACCGGAACAGCAACCGCTCGCACATCATCAATGTCCGGTGCATATTTACCCTGTATTGCGGCGTGGCATTTAGCCCCTAATATCAGGTATTGCGATGCCCTTGGACCCGCACCCCAAGAGATATATTGATTCACTTTTTCCGTTGCCGCTTCTGTATTAGGTCGTGTCTTATGCACAAGGGATACAGCATAATCAAATACATGGTCCGTTACGGGAATCTTACGTACTAGTTGCTGGAAATACAAAATCTCCTGAGCGCTGACCACTTTGTTAAGCTGCACTTTTTCATTGCCGGTTGTAAGCTTAACCATAGCAATTTCATCAGCTTTATTCAGATAATCCAGAACGATGTTAAACATAAAACGGTCTAACTGTGCCTCAGGAAGTGGATAGGTTCCTTCTTGTTCGATTGGATTTTGGGTTGCTAAAACAAAAAAAGGCAACGTTAGTCTGTGAATCGTACCCGCCACGGTTACCGAGCGCTCCTTCATACTTTCGTGCAGTGCGGCCTGCGTTTTTGTATTCGTTCTGTTTATCTCATCGGCCAAAAC
>BJGO01000113.1 GCA_014190535.1 Bacteroidota bacterium
ATCAACAAGATTCTGATTAAGAAAATTATTAATATGGTCAAGGTTCTCATTGGTTTTTACTCGGCCAAACTCATCAAGAAAAATATCAAAACCCTGCAAGGCTTTGTTCAGCTTGGGCAGTTTCTTCTCTTTTTGCTTTTTGGATTTGCGTTTTACGCTCATCAGGCCGTTGGAAATTTTTGTTGGAAAATACGCATTCTCTCCAATGTTTTATCCTTGCCCAGTATCGAGGCTATATCATAAACGGCAGGGCCATTCTTAGTGCCGCTCAGCATAATGCGGAGCAGGGGCAATACATCGCCGTTTTGCAACTGATTACTGCTGATAAACTGCAGTATGGCCGTCTCTATAGATTTAATGTCGAATGCCTCAAGAGTCGCGAGGGTGTCTGCGAGCAGGTTAAAGCGTTCTTTAGCGATGGCATTCCATTTCTTGGAAACAATTGAGTCATCATAATCACGGATAGCTTCAAAAAAGTAATAACCCTGTTCGTATAACTCGTGTACAAAGGTACAGCGCTCCTTCAGCGACAAGCAAATTGCACCGAGTATCTCTGCGTTGGGTACTTCGATATTTTTTTGTTCCAGGATATGCTTCAGGGCTTCAGCCAATACCGAGGCATCCAGTTTTTTTAGATACTCCTGATTGAACCACTTTGCTTTTTCATAATCGAATCGGGCACCGCTCTTGCCTACATGCTCTATGCTGAATAGCTGAACCATTTCGTCAAGCGTAAAGATCTCCTGTTGCATATGTCCGGGATGCCAGCCCAATAGGGCAATCATATTGGTAAAGGGTTCGGGAAAAAATCCACGTTCACGAAAACCGGTAGAGAGTTCGCCGGTATTGGGATCTTTCCAGTTCAGAGGAAATACCGGAAATCCGAGTCGGTCGCCATCACGTTTACTTAATTTGCCATTGCCGTCGGGCCTCAGGATCAGCGGCAGATGAGCGAACTGTGGCATAACCGATTCCCATCCCAGAAATTTATAGAGGGTTACGTGCAGTGGTGCCGAAGGCAGCCATTCCTCACCGCGTATAACGTGAGAAATATTCATTAAGTAGTCATCCACCACATTAGCCAGGTGGTAGGTAGGCATACCATCGCTTTTAAATAATACTTTATCATCCAACTGCGAACTGTTAAAGGTTACCCATCCTCGGATTAAGTCGTGAAATTTAATTTCATCCTTACGGGGCATTTTAATACGAATGACATAAGGCTCGCCCTGTTCCAGGCGGGCTTTCACCTCATCCTGCGGCAGAACCAGTGAGTTTTTCATGTACTCGCGAGTCACGGCGTTGTATGCCGCGGCGGCCATACCGCTTGCTTTAAAGCGTTCGCGCATGGCGTCCAGTTCCTCGGCAGTGTCAAAGGCATAATAAGCATGACCGCTCTCCAACAGTTGATCGGCATACTGACGATACATAGATTTGCGCTCCGATTGCTTGTAAGGGCCATAGGCGCCGCCTTTAACAGGTCCTTCGTCGTATGTGATGCCGCACCAGTTTAAGGCATCAAGCATATACGCCTCGGCTCCGGGAACAAACCGTGTTTGATCGGTATCTTCAATTCGGATGATGAATGTGCCTTTGTGTTTTCGTGCAAATAAATAATTGTATAGTGCCGTGCGCACACCGCCAAGATGTTGAGGTCCTGTGGGGCTTGGTGCGTAACGAACTCGTACCGGTCTTTCAGTCATAATCTATGTAATGCGCGGCAAAAGTAAAGGTAAAAGTGCGGCTCTTGTATATCTGTTTTATCAGATTCGTTGAGCCTTCACATCGTGCCCGCCTATGCTTACTTCGTCGAATACCTGTTCAATGTATGGCGCTATCTGATCATCCACATCAAAAAAGGTTCGGTTCTTTTGTACATCGATTTTGCCAATTTTGAAACGTTGTTTTTTTAACTCTTTATTCAAAAATCGAATCAAGAATTCCGGTGATACTTTTTGAGAGGCACCGGCATTGATAACAAACTTTACATATTGAATACCCTGATCGCTTTTGGCAGGTTCTTTACTTTTCCTGGTGCTCTCTTTTGAGTGCACATTAATATCCTGAGCATTTTTATAATAATTCGTGAAGCGATGAAACTCTACAGCCATAAACTTTTTTATCAGATCCTCTTTGGTCATCCAAGATAACTTGCTGATGATAGCCGGCAGAAATTCATCGAGTTGTTCGTCGCATACGGCTTCTTCAACTTTGTTCAGATATACAAAAAGTTGTTTCTGGAAAATATCGCTCACGGTGGGTACGGCCTTGTGCTCCAGTGTTTTTCCGGTGAGTTTTTCGATTTGTTTTATTTTATAGGACTCTTTGCCATTGATAATACATATCGATTCACCCAGTTTTCCTGCTCGTCCGGTTCGACCACTGCGGTGTACATATACTTCCGTTTCGTCGGGCAGATTATAATTAATTACGTGAGTCAGATCTTTAACGTCCAGTCCGCGTGCGGCCACATCCGTAGCAATTAACAGTTTAAATTGTTTGTTTCTGAATCGGTCGGTGACGCGGTCTCGTGCATCCTGAGTGAGGTCGCCGTGTAAGGTGTCGCTGTTATAGCCATCCTGCTCCAGTTTAGTAGCAATGTCGCGGGTTTCCTGTCGGGTGCGGCAAAAGATAATGGCATACATATGCGGGTTGAGGTCTATGACACGCTTCAGTGCCGCATAGCGGTCGCGCTCATGTACCATATAATAAGAATGGGATACCTGAGCGGTGCTCTCATTCTTTTTTACAACGGATATCTGTATGGGGTCGTTTAGATATTTTTTTGAGATGCCGGCGATAGCTCCCGGGAATGTTGCAGAAAATAAGAGAGTCTGCTTTTCCTCGGGCGAGGTTTCCAGTATCTCGTTCAGGTCGTCCTGAAAACCCATGCTCAGCATTTCATCAGCCTCATCCAGCACCAGAAAACGAAGTTCACTCAGTTTCAGCTGTTTCCGTTTAATCAGGTCCAGGGTTCGGCCGGGAGTGCCGATGATGATCTGCGGGTTTCGTTTTAACAATTTTATTTGATTGTTTATACTGGCTCCTCCGTATATGGCTACACACGATACGCCGGACAGGTATTTTGTGTATTTTTCTATATCACCGGTTATCTGCAGGCAAAGTTCCCTTGTTGGGCACAATATCAAAGCCTGAACTTTAAACAGGTTGGGATCGGTTTTATGAAGAATGGGTAAACTGAATGCCGCGGTTTTTCCGGTTCCGGTTTGAGCCAGACCAACTACATCACGGTCGTTTTCAAGAATATGCGGTATGGTTTTTTGTTGAATTGGTGTTGGATTAACATACCCGATTTCGTCAATGGCACGTAATATTTCAGGTTTCAGGGGGTAATCTGTAAAAAAGGATGGAGTCATATTGGTTTAATGTAAAACCCCGAAGATGGAAGTAATTGTTGACGTCGGGGAATTGATGAGTAAAAAATTATAAATGCAAAGAACGGCATTATTTATTGCATGTTCGCTTTTGCCTTCCCTTTTTGCCATCGGATAACCTGTTTTATGACCATTAATGTATACTTATTTAAAAATATTCAGGAAACCATGTGGGAATTTTAGAAACAATTAATACATTTGCCGTCCCTTTTTAAACGGGGTAGTACAAAATGGCTAAGAAAGAGAAAGTAAATTTGGCTGATATGTCAGTAGAAGACTTGAAACAGTCTATTGCTGATGAGAAGTCTCAATTGAAAAAATTAAAGTTCAATCATACGGTTACTCCATTGGAAAACCCAATGCAGATGAGAGAGTTACGTCGTAAGGTAGCCCGTTTGCTCACTGAAGAAAACAAAAGAAAAACTGCCCGTTAATCAATTATTATTATGGAAAGAAATCTCAGAAAAACAAGAATTGGCATAGTGGTAAGCAACAAAATGGATAAGTCCATCACCGTTACTATGGAGCGTAAGGTAAAGCACCCTATGTATGGTAAATTCTTGAAAAAGACGACCAAGTTTCACGCACACGATGAAAAAAATGAAGCAAACATTGGTGATACCGTACGTTTAATGGAAACCCGTCCGATTAGCAAACTCAAGCGTTGGAGATTGGTTGAAATAATAGAAAAAGCGAAATAATTTATTTACAACGGTCAAATACCTGAACAAATGATACAGCAAGAATCCAGATTAAACGTAGCCGATAACAGCGGAGCCAAAGAAGTGCTCTGCATCAAGGTATTAGGCAATTCCGGTCAGCGTTATGCCGGCATTGGTGATGTTATTGTAGTCTCAGTAAAAGATGCATTACCTGCAGGTGGTGTAAAAAAAGGTGCGGTCTCCAAAGCCGTTATCGTTCGCGTCAAGAACCGCGTTCGCCGTAAGGACGGCTCATATATCCGCTTTGACGATAATGCCGTGGTATTGTTGAACGAAGCGCTTGAACCAAAGGGTACCCGTATTTTCGGCCCTGTGGCTCGTGAGTTGCGCGAAAAACAGTTTATGAAAATTGTTTCACTGGCCCCGGAGGTTTTATAATCCGATTAAACAGACAATCTAAAGAACATGAAAACGACTAAAAGACATACTCCGAAGATGCACATAAAAAAGGGCGACACCGTTTATGTTATCTCGGGTGATGATAAAGGAAAAAAAGGCCGTGTGCTGGATGTAAATACTAAAACCATGCGTGCATTGGTTGAAGGGGTAAACATTGTATCTCGCCACACCAAGCCCGATGCTAAAAACACCCAGGGCGGAATAATTAAAAAGGAAGCTCCGGTGTCTGTGTCTAAACTGATGGTATTAGATCCAAAATCAGGAAAGCCAACCCGTATCGGTCGCAAAGAAGTGAACGGTATATCCGTTCGTTATGCAAAAAAATCAAACGAAGTCATTAAATAATGAGCACTGTTAAATACGAACCTCGTTACAAGAAGAAATATGCTGAGCAGGTGGTTCCTGCGTTAATGAAGCAGTTCAATTACACCAGCATCATGCAGGTGCCCCGTCTTACTAAAATCTGTATCAATCAGGGTTTAGGTGATGCCGTGGCTGACAAGAAAATTGTAGAAACGGCCATCAATGAGCTTACATCTATTGTTGGGCAAAAAGTGGTTCCTACCAAATCAAAGAAAGATATCTCTAATTTCAAACTGCGTACCGGAGTAAATATCGGTGCACGTGTAACGTTACGTGGCGACCGTATGTTTGAATTCCTGGATCGTTTGATATCCGTTGCTTTACCCCGCGTGCGCGATTTCAAAGGAGTAAATGAAAAGAGTTTCGATGGTCGTGGCAATTACACGTTAGGGGTTACCGAGCATATAATCTTCCCGGAGATTGATATTGACAAAATAAATAAAATAAACGGTATGGATATCACATTCGTTACAACTGCCAATACTGATGCCGAAGCACACGCATTGCTCAAGGCATTAGGAATTCCATTTAAAAACCAAAACAATTCATAAATATACCTTAATGGCTAAAGAATCAATAAAAGCACGCGAAAGAAAAAGAGCCCGTATGGTGGCTAAGTACGCAGCGAAGCGCGAAGCACTCAAAGCAGCCGGCGATTATGCCGCATTAGACAAACTGCCTAAGAATGCCAGTCCGGTTCGTAAGAAAAATCGTTGCAACCTTACTGGTCGTCCAAAAGGTTATCTCCGTTACTGGGGCTTATCCCGTAATCAGTTCCGCGAGTTGGCGGTTTACGGTAAAATACCCGGCGTTACCAAATCGAGTTGGTAAAATCACTCCGCAAATCATACAACAGCAGCCCTGTTTCCAGCAGGGCTGTTTTTTTTAACTTTTTATCAAAATAATTTACGCAGATGTATATCAATTCTCGAAACAATTTATACTTTTGCGTTCCCAAATTTTTAACGTAATACACAAATGGTAACCGATCCGATTTCAGATTTTTTAACACGTATTCGCAACGCATCCAAAGCCGGTCACCGGATTGTAGAAATACCTGCGTCTAACATCAAAAAAAATATGACCAAGATTTTATATGATCAGGGTTATATCCTCAAATACAAGTTTGATGATGCAAAAGGGCCTCAGGGAACAATAATGATCGCGTTGAAATATCATCCACTGACCAAGCAACCTGCAATACGCTCACTTTCTCGCGTAAGTCGTCCGGGTCTTCGCCGTTACACCAAGTCGGCTGATGCACCGCGAGTTATCAATGGATTGGGAATAACGATACTGTCAACCTCTAAAGGGTTAATGACCGACAAAGAGGCCAAAGCCAGTAACGTTGGCGGTGAAGTATTGTGTTACGTTTATTAAAAGAAAATAAAAGAAGAATTAAGAGAATATGTCACGCATAGGAAAATTACCGGTTTCGCTTCCAAAAGGAGTTACTGTTTCCGTAGCCCAAAACAATATGGTTACTGTTAAAGGAGCGAAAGGTGAACTTAAGTTAAAAGTAGATCCCGATATGACCATTGATGTAAAAGATGGTTCAGTTGAGGTTAAGCGTCCAACAGACAGCAAACGTCATAAATCCCTGCACGGACTTTACCGCGCCCTGATTAATAATATGGTTAGTGGTGCCAGTGAAGGAAACAAAGTTGTATTGGAGTTAGTCGGCGTTGGTTATCGTGCCAATGTTACCGGTCAATTACTTGAACTTAACGTTGGTTACACGCATCCGGTTTTATTCGCATTACCCAAAGACATTAAAGCATCTGCCGCTCAGGAAAAAGGACAAAACCCAATGGTAACATTGGAATGTGCCGACAAACAATTACTCGGACAGATGGCGGCTAAAATACGTGCGGTACGTAAACCGGAACCTTACAAAGGAAAGGGTATTAAATTCCAGGGCGAAGTATTAAGACGTAAAGCCGGTAAGTCAGCCGCATCAGCTAAATAATAACAAACTATAGATTACCATGATTACCAAACAAGCACGCAGAAATAAAATAAAGCTGAGGATACGTAAAAAGATCAGAGGCGCCGCTGAAAAACCAAGACTCTGTGTTTTCAGAAGCAATGCCGAAATTTACGCCCAGGTAATTAATGATGCCAACGGACACACCTTGTTGTCAGTATCTTCATTAAAAGCAAAAGATATTAAAGGCACCAAGTGCGAAGTAGCTAAACAAGTGGGCATCCGTGTTGCTCAGGCCGCTTTGGAGGCGGGTATTAAAGATGTAGTATTCGACCGTAACGGATACCTGTATCATGGCCGCATCAAGGCTTTAGCCGAAGGGGCACGTGAGGGTGGTCTTCAATTTTAATTCAGTAATAAACAAGAACATAAAACATGTCACAATCGAATATACAGCGTGTAAGAGCCAGCGAAATTGACCTTAAAGACAAATTGGTTAATGTACAGCGCGTTACCAAGGTAACCAAAGGCGGACGTACTTTCAGTTTCTCAGCCCTCGTAGTTGTGGGTGACGGAAACGGAATCGTGGGTACCGGCTTAGGCAAGGCACGTGAAGTACAGGAGGCTATTACTAAAGCCATTGACGACGCCAAGAAAAATTTAATTAAGGTACCTATCATGAAAGGTACTATTCCTCATCTTCAGGAGGCCAAATACTCTGCTTCAAAAGTATTGATTAAACCCGCTTCACAAGGTACAGGCGTTATTGCAGGCGGTGCTATGCGTGCCGTTTTAGAAAGTGCCGGTGTTACCGACGTGTTGGCAAAATCGTTGGGATCTACAAATCCTCACAACGTTGTAAAAGCAACAATCAAGGCGCTCTCTTTAATGCGCGACCCGATTACCGTTGCACAAAGCAGAACCACATCATTAAAGAAAGTTTTTAACGGATAAAGATTGAGTTATGGCAAAACTTCGTATTACACAAACTAAAAGTGCCATCAAGCGCCCAGAACGTCAGAAACGTACCTTGCGCGCCTTAGGCATTACTAAATTGAATCAGACTGTTGAGCTGGATGACACTCCTCAGGTTCTGGGAATGATTAAAAAAGTAGAGCACATGCTCACAGTTGAAAAGGCTTAACCATATAAAGAAGAACAAACATGGAATTACATAATCTTAAACCGGCCAAAGGATCGGTTAGAAAAAATAAACGGGTAGGTCGCGGACAAGGTAGCGGACACGGTGGAACATCAACACGCGGCATGAATGGTGCCGGTTCTCGCAGTGGCACCAAAGAAAAACGCGGATTTGAAGGTGGTCAGATGCCATTACAACGCCGTGTACCTAAACTCGGTTTCAAGAACATCAACCGTATCGATTATGTGGAATTTAACCTGGGTAAACTGCAACACATCGCAGACAAATACAATACAA
>BJGO01000114.1 GCA_014190535.1 Bacteroidota bacterium
CGTCTGCTTGGTCTAAGGTGCTTGCCCAAATGTTGTATTTGTTGGTCAAACCTGCAAGAAGATTGCCTGTGCCAGCGGCACAGTCCCAAATAAAATATTCTTCTTGCCAGTTTTCTCCCAACAAGTCACACAAATATTTTTGAGAAAGTTCAACCCATTGTCTTGGTGTGAAAAATGCCCCTTTGCGTTCTCTGATGTCTTGCGGAACAAGTAAATCTCTCCGCTCAATAATATAGTTTTGAAACTCTTTTATTGGCGGTCGCTTGTAACGTTTCCAAAATTGCTGATACGTTTCTTTGTTGCGAATATTGATAGTTGCATCAAACATTTGCTTGATGTTTTCTTTCGCAATTTTATAGCCTTGATTTTGAAAAATTACGAATAGGTTATCTCTGATTGAAGCGTCATCTTCAATTTTGCTTGTGTCACGGTCATCAACAAACAAGTCGGCTAAATAAAAGTCGCTGTCTAAAATGTTTGCTTTTTTCAGATCGTCCCAACCAACGTCAATTATTGGTTTTACAATTTCAAGCCAACGCAAGT
This sequence comes from Bacteroidota bacterium, assembly GCA_014190535.1. Taxonomy (GTDB): domain Bacteria; phylum Bacteroidota; class Bacteroidia; order Chitinophagales; family UBA10324; genus BJGO01. The sequence continues at coordinate 544 of BJGO01000114.1, forward strand.
AAATCGGAATGAAATTGTTTTTGTCAATTTTTATTTTGCTTGTTTCTGTTGCTTTGGCAATGTTATTAGCAACAAAATGTTTTAATTCTTTTTCGTCCTTCTCGTAGTCGTAAACATAGCTGTTCTTTTTGAGATTGGTTTCAACTCTTTCCTTGATTAGCTTAAACTCTTTTGTGTCGTGATTGCTTGGTGTTACGTTCCAATTGAAGTCGTTTAGATAAAATATGTCTTGAACGCTGATGTAAGGAACAAAGGCAATTTTTTTGAAGTCAAAAGCTCCCAAAAATGCAGGTGGCAATGTTTTGTCAAAAGTTCGTGCTTTTCCGATTGTCAGAATTAGTTGAACAAACATAGTCGGAATGTCAAAATTACCTGTTTTGGCTTCTGCCCACAATAAAGGTGTTCTTCCAAATAAGTTGTCTTGTTTTGGAAAAACGGTAAAGTCAATATTTCCTAAAATTTCTGTTGTGTCGAATGTTTTAAACCAGTCCGAACCGACTTTGTTTTTTAGTTCTTCTTCTCTTATGTTTCTATACTTCATTTATAGTTTTTGTTCGTCTGTTACGGTGTCGTTTTACAATTGCTACTAACGGCAGACTGTGAAAATACTCTCCACAATTTAAATGTCCAAAAGGAGTTTGTTGCAATGTAATTCATGAAGTACTTTCATGCCTTGTAATCATTTAATTAACTACATTACCCGTTCCGCTCGGTTTGCAACCGAGTGGAAATAAATAAAAGGGTTTGTAACCCTGTTTAATTAATTTTATTACAACATAACAACACACGCTATGGGCTATAGAAACGGATGCAATCCGCAATATTTTGAAGCCGCTCGGTTGCAAACCGAGCTCAACAGGGGACAGATAAATAAGTAAAAAACAAAACTATTACTAGTTGAATCTTCATATATTTTTTTAGTTTATTCCAAATGTTTCTTTGAATATATATAATTATAAAGAATTATTTATTGGCGTACTTGTCCGGTACCCAATCTTAGCCGGTAATTGCTGTTTTATAAATCATCAAATGGCAAAACGACGTTTTGAACAATTCCGTTACTCACGTGGATATAAATTTGAGTTGCGATAAGGATTTTATGACCCAGAATTTCCTGTATATGCATTAAATATTCGCCCGATTAATTAACGAACCAAGAATCTTGCTAATAAGCCAATTTGATTTCAATACAACATATCTATTCTTGTTATATTTATTATCAATAATAAATATCATGAATTCAATACTCTTAAGCCTGATAACCCTCTTGTGTGCTGTTAACTTGAAAGCACAAAATTACCGTACGTTCAATCTCGGTGATACTATAGACTTTGGATATGGTAATACCGTGTTACTCGATTCATTTACCGATAATGGTAACGAAACCATATTATACCACACACAACTTTATAAATATGATTCATATAGTCAAACTTGCCCTTATCCGGGATGGATCGGAAAGGAATTGATTCGAAATAACACTACCGGCGAGGAAATATTGGTTAACGGGCTTCAGGATACCATTATTTTGGGAAATATGAAACAACTGAACGATAGCTGGACCTTTTATCACCACAGTCAGGGTATATCCGTTATTGCAACGGTAACCCAAATCAGCGAAATGAATCTTTTAAATACCGTTGATACGGTTAAAACCATACGATTTCAGGTCTACAACAATGGTACACTGATAACGAATATCGTTAGCGACGACAGTATGCTCATTTCAAAGAATTACGGAATGATACGTGCCACGGATTTTAATACATTCCCGAGTCCATTTTTTGATATCAGCTCCGGCACACCTTTCGGTGGTCTCTACCAACTGCGTCCGATAGATGTATTTAACTTCGATATTGATGACGAGTTTCATTACAGCCGTTCACAGGGCTACTACAGTAAGCTGAGACTGTTTACGGTAAAGCGAATTACCGGTAAGCAATATAATGCCGACAGTTCGGCTGTAACCTACAGCATACACCGTTGCGAATTAAAGCGCTATGATTCTGATACGAATGGCGATGGTGGTGCCGATGTATTCGATACAATCTATATAGCCGAAGACAACATCACGGAAACCTATGATTTTGATTCGTACATGACCGATTCCTCGTTTAATCTGTTGAGTTCAACCATAGATAGCAATCTGCTGAGACATTATCAGGGTTATAAGTCGTTCTACCTTGGCGGTGAAATTATTCAGTCACCCGAAAAAAGAATATCTCGGCTCTATTATAAATCAAACACATTGCCTAACTGCTATATAAATTATGATACTATAGCATTTACTCATTATGATGACGATTTATATTTTGCGGCCGGCTTTGGAGTAAGATCCAGATACGAATTTGTTCAATACAACAATTTTCAGTTTTACTCCGATAGTTATGGCCTGGTGTATTTCAGAAAAGGGAATCAGGTTGGTGGAACACCATTAAATATTCCCTGCTCATTCATCAATTCAGTTACTGCACCTCTGTCTGCTTCACCGGTAAATTTTGTAAAACAACCCGATACGGATCAATTAATCATCTATATGAGTGCGCCTGATGTGGGGGCAACATCTGTTTCAGTTTATGGTGTTGATGGTAAAAGCTACCTGAATAGTTTTATTACACTACCCGTTACTCAGTACGATGTTTCTTTTTTACCCAAAGGTCTTTATATAGCACACGTCGTAATCAACCACAAAAATTACACGTATAAATTTATTGTTCTGTAGATCGCATTTGCATTGCCGTATCATGATTTACCTATAGCTTACCCGGCTCAGGTTACCAAAAAATTAATCCGGTTTAAACACATAATCGGAAACTATTTCCGAAAAAATAGTTTCCATATAAACTATTTGTCAGTTTAATCAGCTAAATCAGGCCATCCTGTCCGAACGGTTTGGTTGGTATCTGCTTTGATTCATGTTGAGAAAAACAACAACTTATGACACTCATTAAATTCAAAAACGACCGTTTACAAACACCATCATTTTTTAACACCATCATGGACGATTTCTTTAATGCCGATTTTCCGGTAATGCCGCGCAGCAGCACTCAGGTGCCTCCGGTTAATGTTAAAGAAACACCTGAGGCATTTCATCTGGAGTTGGCTGTCCCGGGCTTGTACAAAGACCAAGTGGATATAAACCTCGATGGCAATCTGCTCACCATCAGCGGTAAGCACGAAGAAAAATCGAATCAAGAAAAAGAATCGTACACACGCCGCGAGTTTAGTTACAACAGTTTTAGTCGTACGTTCACCTTGCCTGAAAATGTAAACGCCGAGTTAATTCATGCCGACCTAAACGACGGTATTTTAAAAGTTAATCTTCCCAAAAAGGAAGAGGCAAAACAAAAAGGACCGAAATCAATTAAGGTTTCTTAACATCATCCATATGCTTTAGGCATAGTGTGATAACCATTCATAGAATGGGTTTGGGTTTTGAGCCGGCTGTTTCTACAGCCGGCTTATTTTTTTGATTCTTCAAATAAGTTATTACTTCGTAAACATTAATTTATGTACTTGTATGCCCTGTGTTGTTATATATCGCATAATAAATAGGCCGCTGAGGGGGGCTAGCAGGATGTGAACCGAATCCGGAGCGGCGCGAACCGTAATAATTTTTTTTCCGGATAGGTCAAACAATTCAATGATTCCTACAGCACCTATGTTGCGAACCCTGAGCCCGTCGGGCATCACATCAACGGCAATTGGATTGCTGATAGCCGGAGCCTTATCTATACCGTTGAGGCAGGTGTTCTCTTGAATGCGCGATGCAAAAAAAGTTGCCGCCTGGGTAGTTCTCAGCCAGTAGCTGTCGTATTGATGCCCTCCCGTAGCCGGGTCAATAACCTGCTGAATGCAATTGGATGTATTCGTAGTTTGTTCGAATTGTACTATCGGTTTATCTGCTTCAGCGATGTTAAGGGTGTCTATGAGTTGAGTGATAGCGGCACTACCATACACAAATGGTCTGTTAATCATATTAACGCAATTTGCGGCAACAGCGCAATCATTAAATCCCTGCAATATGCGGCTGTATCCAAAGGGTACAATTAAGTCGTTGGGCTGATGGAACGTATAGAGATCGGGCATCTTGCCGGAATATTCCGAAAATAATTCTGCAATCAGGCCACCAAACATGTTGGCTACGGCAACGATGTGATAATCGGGGGCATCGGTATGTAAAAGGCCGCTTACAGGTCCAAGGTCGGGCCTTTGGGTATTCATTTGAGCAATAGGAATATCCCAGATATTGGGGGCAATGCAGGCATCGTAGTAGGACGGATTGGGCAGTGTTACAGCATTTACCGCGCCACAGGAAATCGGCTTCTCCGCTTCCTGATCGAGGTATGCAACACCCAAAGAAATAAATCCACCGGCACTTTCGCCCAAAAGAAATACCTGATTCCGATCAATCGGGTAGTCGTTTGTTTGTTTCAGTAAATAGCGAATAGCGCCCTTGGCATCCTGAACACCGCGATACCAGGCTCTGATCCATTCCGATTCCTCAGTGGCATTCAGGCAATTCCATTTAGGCACATTGCAATTCAGATTTTGATTGGTGAGGAAAAAGCCAAGTCGGTAAGTGATGCTGGCGGCGATGTAGCCCCGCTTGGCAAAATCTTGTCGCAGTAGTTTAATGCCGGCATCATCTTTACTGCCTTCGAGAAAAGCGCCGCCGTGTATGATCAGCACCAAGGGCCTGCCGCACACGGGCAGTGGTGCGTTCAACGGTACCGAAACATCCAGCTTCAGTTCCCGCTCCTGACCTGAAAACTCCGTTGCATTGCCATAGATGATGTCGGTAACCGTTTGGATTTGGTATACAGTGTCAACATATATCTGTGCAAGGGCACAATTGGTGCCTGCATAGAGAACTATCAGCGAAAAGATTACTATGTATTTAACTTGTTTACGCAAGGGTGCGTAAAAATTTAATTTACGTACCCGGTTATTTCAGCTCAGCTATTTTCTTAATCTGTTCTTCCATTTCAAATTCATCTCCATCCACATAACCCTGATGCATATAAACGATGTTGCCGTTTTTATCAACCAGCATGGAGAAGGGAATATTCTGGAAGTTGAGAAGTCTTCTTAAATCCTGATTAGGATCCAGTAAAATTTTGTAAGGCCATTTTGCGCCCTCAACCTGAGCTTTTACCTTAGACGTGTTTCGCGCATCGTCGAGCGATATGGCGATGATTTCGGCATTGTATTTTTCTTTCCATTCTTTTTCGACTTCAAGCATGTTGTTCAGCGACTTTTTACAGGGAATACACCAGGTAGCCCAAAAATCAATAACAATTATCTTTTCGCCGCCGGTGATGGTACTCAGTTCTACTTTTTCGCCATAAAGGTCACTGAGCTCTACTTGAGGGAGTTTTTTATCCTGTGCCTGGGTGAAAAAAGAAGTTGTGAGGAGAAGTAATGCAACAAAGTATTTCATAGAGAGGGTTGTATTTGGGTTGAGATGGTTCAAGTATCCTGCCATTTTTATTTGGATGCACTAAAATTACATACAGAAATCCTTAAAACTATAATTATACATTCAGTAAAATAAATGATATTAGCATCTCTTTTTTTACGAGTTCTCTTTAATGAATAGAATTTTCTGTCTGCTGATCATAGTTCTGATCACAACATCAGCAATAGCGCAAACAGGTCAGTTGTCCGGCGATTTGATGCTTAATGCCAATTTTTTTCAGCGTGATACGGCTATTAATGCTGCAAATACCCCACTGTATGATAATTTTCTTTCCTCTGCCGAGGGCTGGCTCACTTTAGGTTATACTTATAATGATTTTAACGCACTCATTCGTTTCGACTTGTTTAACAATTCCAACCTGATTAACCCACAGAAAGCCTTTACGGGTCAAGGTTTAGGTTTCTGGCAATTGCGAAAAAACATCAAAGAACTTACCATTACCGCAGGATCCTTTTATGAGCAATTTGGAAGCGGTATTGTTTATCGCTCTTATGAAGATCGATTTCTGGGCATAGACTATGCGACTGTAGGTATTAAACTGGATTACAAAATTTCAGATAAGTGGAAGGCAACGGCATTTACGGGGCGGCAGAAAATATGGTTTGATTTCTATAAACCTATTATTAAGGGCGCACGATTGGAAGGCTCGGTAACAATTAACGATGATTTTAATATCAATCCCGGTTTCGCCGCACTCAATCGCACCCTGGATGCATCGTCTATGAACTTTATTGTTTCTAACCTGAATACATACCCCGATAGTCTTAAATTCTGTCCTAAATATAATGTGTATGTGGGTTCGTTCTACAATACAACCAACTATAAAAATCTGAGTTGGTATATCGAGGCCGCCTACAAGAGCAGTGAAGCTACGTTTAATGAAGAAAATAAACTGGTGAACAAACCCGGCTCCGTGCTGTACAGTTCGCTAACCTATTCACGCACCGGTATTGGTTTAACGGTTCAGGCAAAGCGGACTGAAAGTTTTGATTTGCGCACATCACCTAATGAGCGATTGTTGCAGGGTGTGCTGAATTACCTGCCGCCCCTCACGCGTCAAAATTCGTTCCGCTTACCGGCAAGGTATAATGCAGCGGCCCTTGCACTGGGTGAGATGGCTTACCAGGCGGACTTATTTATAACCCCTTACGATGGCTTTACCCTCACGCTAAACTATTCCAATGTTCACGACCTCAACAAGCGAAGACTTTATGAGGAATATTATTCGGAGCTGGAGATTAACAAATGGAAGAAAATGAATATTGTTGTTGGTTATCAGCTGGTGTATTACAACATGGAAGTTTATCGGGTTAAACCAAATGAACCCTCAGTTATTGCGCATACCCCTTTTATTGAATATACCTATAAAATCACACGAAAAAAATCAATACGCACCGAATTACAGTACCAAAACACCAAGCAGGATTTTGGTTCCTGGGTTTGGGCCCTGGTGGAATATAATTTAGCTCCAAGGTTTTCTGTCGCTGTGAGCGACATGTACAACATCGCCCCCAATGCAAAAAACAGTCCCGGAGAAAATCACTATTACAATATCTTCTTTGCATACAATAGAAATGCAAACCGCTTTACTCTGGCTTATGTGCGACAGGTAGAAGGTGTAAATTGTATGGGAGGGGTGTGTCGCTTCGAACCTGCATTCAGTGGCGTGCGTTTTACCGTTGCCACATCATTTTAAATCAGAACCCATGACAAATAGCTTCCGAACGATTTTAGTACTGCTCACGCTGACAAGTCTATACGCCTGTCAGGAACAATGTCCGCTGTTATCCAATACCCCGAACGACACTACGCAAACCACACAACAGAAAAACATCCTGATTGAGGAATTTACTGGGGTTAAATGTGTGCAATGTCCCGAGGGACACGATATTGCTCAAAATATAGCCGACGCCAACAATGGGCGCGTGGAGATTGTATCAATTCACAGTGGCTTTTATGCAGTTCCATACAACTTTAGCCTGTATAATTTTAAAATTGCTGAAGGCACGGCTATCGAAAATTTGGTAGGTCCTGCCTCGTTCTATCCAACGGCAGCCATAGATCGTAAATTATATTCGGGACAAACGGAGTTGCTTATGGATAAAAATTTCTGGGCCGGCAATGCGACTGCTCAGCTTCAGGAGCCACTGCGGGTTAAAGTCAATTTCGATAACGCCTATAAT
>BJGO01000115.1 GCA_014190535.1 Bacteroidota bacterium
GGTAGTTACTATGAATGTTGTGGTTAAGGAAGGTCCTATGTACCTGAACGAAAAAGAAATCGGGTTACATTTACTGAGCAGTCTGATGTTCATTGGCGCGACCGAGCGCTATCCTGCGGCTGAGTTGAGCTACAATAAACTCAGTAAGATTAATGCTCAGTACAACAGAAGCATTTACGAAAGTGCACAGACCTACACAATCAAATGCTATAAAAATCATACCGACACCGTATTCGGACTCATCAGTGAGTGGATACAGCATCCCGTTTTAACAAATGAGGAACTCGCATTAGCCAAGTTCAGAGCAGACTCTACGATCAAAGCAGATAATCAGCAAACAGCTTATTTGCTTAACGAAAGGCGCATAAAACTTTTTGAAAAATATGGTCTTAAGCAATTAGATTTTGCTTCGATGATGACAAATATTACTGCTTGTAACCGAGAACAGTTGGTTGAATACAGAAGTAAATTTTACAGGCCACAAAACATCTTATTGATCATACATGGCAAAGTCAACAAATTTGATGTTATTGCCAAACTAAATCGTTTAATGGGCAAATGGACTTTACCTGAATTAAATACTCCTGAAATAAATGTTCAGATCAGGCTACCCTTGTCTACTCAGAGTTTGATAGGAACCCCTTCAGCACAATACCCTGCCCTTCAGTTTTGTTTTCCGGGTCCATCATACAAGGCCAATACGGTGGATTACTACGCCGGTAAAGTATTGAGCACATTATTAAATAACAGCTCACACAGCTTTAAAAAATCATTAGATAAGAATTTATCTTACTATGAATTTGAAACGGAATCCTTTAACATAATTAATCAGTCCTTTTTAACCTTCACCTGTATTTCACCACCCGATCAACTTCGAAAAATATATGATACGATGAATGTTGTGCTTAATAAACTAAGTACCCACGTAAAAGACGACCTGCAGTTGAATCAGGCTAAACGGAGAACCTATCAACTTTATGAATATAAATCGGCAAATACTTCGGAATACCTGAATCTATTGGGCGTACACTGGGCCAACGACTTGCTAAACGAGTATTATAATGCCCAAAGTATCATTAATAAACTAACAGCCGCTGATTTACAAAGTTTTATAATGAGATATCTTGAAGATAAGCCCTCAGCTCGTTTTTTACTAATTTCTCCAGCTCATCAGACTTCTACAAATAGCAGAACATTTTTTAACGATTTTGAATCCTACGCAGACCTTACTATTTATTACGACTTCAATTCAGAAACATTTAGTACTGCAGGTGAAAATAGTTTTTACAAAGCAGCTCAATTTTTAAAAATCAACAAACAGATTGGTGCAGAGCTCACCATTTATCAGGATGCAGGCGAACGTAAAGACCTCGTAAAAAAACGTTATGTTAATCTATATCTACGTCTGTATGGCGAGGGAATCAGCGAAAAAGAACTCGACGAGATGAATGTAAATCTTTATGTCTCCACGACACAAAATGCTTTGGAAACAGACCAAAACCAGCGTGCTTTTTTTTCAAAACCTAAACAATGAGTTTTTTTAAATTTCTTATTCGACCCCTGCTATTATTACTTGTATTCTGTAAGGTATGTACACCTACCTCATTGATAGCCGTTCAGGCATCACCACAGGGCATCTTTAAAGGCAAGATAGACAGTATTCCCTGCATTATTGTTCCGGCAACACACGAGATGGTTTACCTCCAGATTATTGTTAAAGGTGGTGTAAATAATTATAATTATTTATCGCAGGGCATCGAGCCGCTATTAATGTCAACCATTGCAAATGGAGCAACAACTAATTATACGCTCGATGAAATTGAGTTACTGAAAAGCTCATACATGATACAAACGAGCCTAAACTTCTATCCGGATTATTCCGTTATACAATTTAAGTTTCCATTGAGTTCCTGGGCTGATGCGACTAAATTAATTGGTGATATGCTGGGTAAACCTGCATTCCACGCAGATGATATTGAAAATGCCCGCGGTGATGTCTCCATGGGTTCGCTCACCGAGGCTGGCGACCGTTGGGAGAAATTACGAACCACCGGAACGCAAATTATCTACAACAATAAAAACTATCTCAAAACACCCTGGGGAGATGGACTGAATCTGAATGCCATTCAAAGCGATGCATTAAAAAAACTATACAACACCATTTTTAACAGAAATAATATCAGCATTTCAGTATATGGCAAAGTGAATCAAACGATGCTTACAAACCTGATTAAGATCAATTTGAAATGGTTGAGGTCAGGGAGCAGTTCTGTGGCGTCCACCTCTCCTGTTGATATTACCTCATCTACATTAAACATAGTTGGTGGTCAGGCCGATCAGAAAATAACAACCTGCATGTCAAATGCCCCTAAGCCCTTCAGCACTGATTATGCCGCATTCCTGTTATTATCCGAACTGCTACAAGGCAGAATTTCAACTGTTAATCAGCAAAAAAAATACATCGATGAACTGCAGGTGCATTACTCCAACAACAATCAATGTCTATTCACCATTCAATTTACTGCAAGTGACCCCGATAAGGCTATGCAACTGATTGCTGATGAAATTAAATACCTAAAAAAGTTTGGTGTCAAACAAGCCGAGTTAAATGAAAAAAGGGTAAAGTTTATATCCCATTTTTATCTCGATCAAAGCGACGATAACTGGTGCCAATTACTGAGTTTATCTTCTTTCTATAATACCACTGTAATGATTGATGGATTGGATGACTTACTTCAAAAAGTAACAGTATCAGATGTTCAGCAGGCGGCGGTTAACTACATTAAGGCTTTCTCCATCTTTTATTCCGGCCAAAAAGACGAAGTAAATAATCTTATTTTCACACAAAAGCTACAATAGTTATTGCGCCTGAAGGGCAACCTCAATAATATCACGAACAGAGCCAAATGTATGATCAAGATATTCCGGAAGTTGTGATCGATGCACCCATACAGCCTGAACGATATCCTCTTCGAGCTGTGGCACCAATTTACCGGTGTCGGGCGTGTGCATTAAGAACCAGTATGACGCCTTGATACAACTTTCGCCATTTTCAACATAACTATGATAGGTGCAAGACTGTTTACCCTGATATAATTTCAGTGACTGAATAACACGGAGTTTCTTTATTCCGGTTTCTTCTTTTACCTCCCGTATGGCACCTCTTCGTTTCGTTTCGCCGCTATTTAACTTCCCCTTGGGCAGATCCCATTTACCTCGTCTGAAAATCAAAAGAATCTCATCGTTTGAATTGAGAACAATACCGCCAGCGGCCTCTATTAGTTTGTAGAAACGAATAATATTATTCAAAACAAGCTTTGGGTTGCGGGATAGCAAATAACAAGCACGCAATCCTTTAGCGTTATTTATGGTATCTAACGTGTCAAGTATCGTTTTTTGGGAGGTATGATCGGTTATGAAAATATCAGAGGAAGCCTCATTAGAGTCCGGTATCGCGTTACCATGACGTGTGGTTAGGTAAACCGGGGTGTTATTGATATAAATTTTGTACATTTTTGTACTATGATTCTTTCAGAAATAACTGCAGACCGCACAGCTGAACTCCTGTTGCAAATTAACGCAATTAAACTTAACCCACAAAAGCCTTATACATGGGCCTCCGGCTGGCAATCACCTATTTATACCGATAATCGCACTATTCTCTCTTATCCTGAAATCAGAACCTATGTGAAAGAACAGTTTGCGGCCATCATTAAGGAAAAGTTTCCGGAAACGGAATTGATCGCCGGCGTAGCTACTGCCGGAATTCCACACGGCGCACTACTAGCTGATGCACTAAATATCCCGTTTTGCTATGTACGTTCAGCCGCAAAATCGCACGGGTTAAGCAATATGATTGAAGGTAAGACATTGCCTAACCAAAAAACCATCGTAGTAGAAGATCTGATCTCAACCGGTGGCAGTAGCATCAATGCCATTAAGGCATTACGCGCTGCGGGTTGCGATGTGCTTGGCATGATTGCGATATTTTCATATTCATTCGAAACGAGTGAGGTCAACTTAAATAACGAACACTGCCCCTATTATACCCTAAGCGATTATGGTCATCTGATCAGCAAAGCGATTGAGTTAAATTATGTGCATAGCGATGAATTGAAAACACTGGAGGCGTGGAGAAAACACCCTGAAAGCTGGACTAAAAGTTTGTAATGCTAAATTGGATGTTCAGATATCGTGTTTGGCAATTAACCCTTGCCGTGCTATTCATTTTTTTTAGTTACACCGATATTTTTCAGACCAAAAGTAGCAGTCATAAATATGCGGGCGAAGTTATTACGAGTTCGATCGAACGGTTTAAACAACGTACGGATAGCCTTTATTCCAAGCTTAGGGATACCTGTCACCTAATATACCCTTTTAATTGCCCTGAAGTAACTGAACTATTCGATGATAACGATATCACTGCGCTTCGCTATGAAAATAGAACACTGGTTTATTGGAATTCAAACAGTATTGCTCCCCGTTATAGTCAACTTACCGAGGCAGGCAAGATTGTGTTCAGCCGATATAAAAATGGCATCTATTTATGTCGTGGTTTTAAGGAGGACACCATATCTGTTTACTTTTTACAGCCGGTATATCTCAATTATAATACAACGAATAGCTATTTGCAAGACCACTTTACCTCTGAATTTCCTGTAAGCAACAATTTCAGGCTAAGTCTGATGGAGGAGGAAGGTTCATTTGAGGTGCCCGTATCCGTAAGTCCATCCAGGGTATATCTCACTCAAACATCAAAGCTGGCTTCCACGATAGAAAGCATTTTACGTTTTGGTAGTTTGCTAATAGGATTCATTTTATTATTCCAATTTATCCTGCACTATATATTAAGTACTAGCCGAATACTCAATCCCGGCATACAGGCTTCTTTATATTTTATTTTGGTTATGGCAACACATGTATTTTTTAATTCTTATTTCATTGTGCCGGATGTACTCAAGGAATTACTCATCTTTAATGCGGATTATTATGCATCGCCATATATTTCTGATTCGCTTGGAACGCTATTTATTGAAGGTATCATACAGTTTTTAATCATTGCAAACTATTACGCCTCACCAAGGCAGGATTTTAAAAATAAGATCATTGCCGAACTTGAATTTATTACCAGCGCTACGATAATTACCATAGCCTCATCTTTGCTTGCAATCACCTATAAAAGTCTAATTATGGACTCAAATATTGCATTTGAATTTTTTAATCCCTATAATCCCGATTTCAATAATCTAATCAATCTGTCCGCTGTTGGAATTCTGGTTATTACACATTTCATTCTATGCAATAAACTCTATCAATCCATATTAGCTGAGCATCGAAAAAATCATCTGATCAGACTGGTTGTTTGCCTGTTCATCAGTATAGCAGGCTCCCTAATTATGTTTGATGATTTATTTGATTCCATAATTGTTTTTGTGCTGGTGTTGTTGCCTGCACTATCTATGTTAAAGACCGGAAAGCTTACCAGCTATCTTAGCGGCATAAGTGGTATATTTCTGCTTCTTATTGGCTATGCCATCATCATCTCCTATTTCGTTTTTCATTTATCCATTGAAAAAGACTTAAGTCTGCGAACAGCCTATGCCAACAAGCTCATTACGGAACGTGATAACGTTACGGAATATCTGCTCGGTGAAATTCGAAGTACCGTTCTGAACGATTTCATGCTTCAGGAATTTTTTCTGTCTGATCATCAAAATGCACGAGGCATTATTGATCACCTCAACAATATGTATTTCAATAATGGATTTAACCGATTCAACGTAAATTACTATTTCTATGACAAGGGCAATAGACCCATTTCGCTTGAAGAGGACTTAACCATTACCAACGACGAACTCATTGGTAACTCGGTAGTATGTGGTGAGCACGAATTGTACTTTTTAACCGAACCTGCCGGTAGTTTTACATATATCGCCGAATATCCAATCAGAGAAAAAGATAGTATACAAGGCACACTCATGGTGCAGCTTACATCCAAACTTTACAAGTCGGCTAATGTATATCCGGAGTTGTTGCTTGAAGAGAAAAATAAACTACCCATTTCGGATTACTCTTATGGTATATATACCGGAAATACCTTAAGTGAACATTCGGGCAAGTACAATTATCCTTACAGTAATGATTTTAATGCATTTGGCACACTAAAAACCGACACCTTATCAGATGGTGAGATGAGTCTGAGCCGTCATAACGGTTACAATCACCTCATTTATAAACGAGATGCTAATAAAGTAGTGGTGGTATCGCTTGAGGAAAATCAGAACGCCCGTTTCTTATCCTATTTCACCTATCTCTTTATTGTTTTAATTTTTTGGACGGGACTCGTTTGGCTGTTCTTTAACCTGAAAATTGTCAGGCTGTCGGATATTAGTTTATTCCGCTATTCGACCGCTTCGTTCCGAACCTTTATACAGGTTTCCTTTTTTATAATCATACTTACCTCTGTATTGCTGATCGGCTTTTATACCGGACGTTTTTTTATAAGACAATACAATGAACAAACTGAACAAAAGTTGTTTGAAAAGCTGGATCAGGTTGCAACACTAAGCAACTTTATGATATATGACCAGTTTGGCACCCAAAAAATAGATATCGGATATAACACGCTTAATGAATTACTTCGTAACAACATCGCCAGCATCAGTAACATACAAAAAATTGATGTTAATATTTATAACCTTAATGGTGACTTATTGACCACATCACAGCCTGCCATTTTTGAAAAAGGTTTTATCTCACATAAAATAAATCCAAATGCATACTCGCTGTTAACTCACAACGTACAAAACCAGTTGATACAACACGAACAGATTGGAGGCTTACAATATTTATCGGGATACAAACCCATCGTATTAAAAAATGGAGAATTAGCCGCATTTATTCATCTGCCCTATTTTAATTCAACTAAATACCTTAATGAACAGCTCGGGGTTTTCTTTGCAACACTGATTTCAATCCTTGTATTTGCCCTAATAGCCGCCGGACTGCTTGCACCACTGATTTCAAAACATATAGCCCGACGACTGGATGTCATTGCTGAACAATTTAAGCAGGTTACACTTGGTAAAAAGAATAAACCCATCGAATGGCACACGAAAGATGAAATTGGAAGTCTGGTAGAAGAATTTAACAAGATGATTATTAAGCTGGAAGAAAACGCCTTGTTACTTGCCAAGTCGGAGCGTGAATCAGCGTGGCGCGAAATGGCTAAACAGGTAGCTCATGAAATAAAAAATCCGCTGACTCCAATGAAATTGAGTATTCAGCATTTACAGCGGGCCTATCAGAACAACGCATCAAACAAGGAGGAACTTGCAGATCGTGTGACCAAAACACTGATTGAACAGATAGACACCTTAACAAAAATTGCCAACGAGTTCTCCACTTTTGCTCAAATGCCGATTGGTGAAATTGAACGCGCTGATTTAAGCGGCATTATTCAATCATCCTATAACTTGTATAAAGAAAATGAGTCCGCGGATTTTTCGATACAGCTACCGGAATTGCCTGTATTTGTTATGGCCGATAAAAATCAACTTTTGCGCGTATTCAATAACTTAATATTGAATGCACTGCAAGCGATACCCGAAGATAAAACAGGCAATATAAAAGTTAGTCTGATTGATTCAGGAACATCCGTAATCGTTAGCGTTTCTGATAATGGTGTGGGTATAAAGCCTGAGGAAGCAACCCGATTATTTACACCAAACTTTACCACCAAAAACTCAGGCTCCGGACTAGGACTGGCTATATCAAAAAATATTATTGAAAGTTTTGGGGGTAAAATTTATTTTAAATCTCAGGAAGGAATGGGTACAACTTTTTATGTAGAACTACCTAAGGTGAAATAGTAACATTGTCATGTTTCTGTCATATTTAATTACACTTGTTTGCCTGGAATGCAACCGATGTATTTTTATTGCTGATATCTGATGATAAGAAGAAGACCACTTTTACTATTTTACCTGATGATAGCCTATATCATAGCCGCTTACTTGTGGTGGATGATACTTCTACTTAAAAAGAATAATGACCTTCTTCAAATACAAACAGAAACCGCATTTAAAGAATTCCGCTCAACAAACTCAGATGACGAAAGTGCTTTTAAAAGCACAACAATTTATACCCAGCAAAGCGACAAACATAGAAAGCAACAAAC
>BJGO01000116.1 GCA_014190535.1 Bacteroidota bacterium
GTATTCAATCAGGTATTCTTCTTACATCGGGATCTGTAAATAATGTTTTTCAATCCAATACCGGAAATACAACAGTTTCGAACAATGGTATAGGCGACCCGGATTTGAATACATTAACCACCAACTCGACAACAGATGTTTGTATTCTTGAATTTGATTTGTTTGTTCCTCCAATATTCGGATGTGTATCTTGTGGTTATACCATTACTTTTGATTACGTCTTCGCATCAGAAGAATATAACGACTACGTAAATTCAGCCTTTAATGATGTATTCGGTTTTTTTATTAGTGGCCCAGGTATTACAGGCAACGAGAATATAGCCCTTATCCCCGGTACAAGTACGTCAATCACAATTAATAATGTTAACTGCGGATTGAATCCTCAATACTACATATGCAATGATGCGAACAGCAATACTCAGGGAGGCTGCAATCCGGCTCTTTGCCCTACTGATAACCTCAATACTACAGTTCAACACGATGGTTTTACAACGGTACTCACGGCATTAAAAGCGGTACAACCCTGTAATACCTATCATTTAAAAATAGCTGTAGGTGATGTTGGAGATACTGCATTAGATTCCGGTGTATTCCTGGAAGCCGGTAGTCTGGTGTCTAACTCGGTTCAGATTGAATTAAACTCACTATATACCGATCCAACCGGTAACCCGGCCGCAGTAGAGGGATGTAACTTTAACCCGGAATTTATTCTAAACATTGAGAGCAGTGTAGGTGGTGGTGCTCAAGATTCAGCTTGTTTCACCCTTGAAACATCAGGTACTGCTATTGAAGGGGTTGACTACGAAGTTCTTGCTGACACGATTTGTTTTGCTCCCGGCGATACCCAATTAGTCATCACCATAATACCAATTGTTGATAATATCGCTGAGCCGGTGGAAACGATCATAATTACGGTAACCCCGCTTGTTGAGGATACAGCTTCAGGCTGTGGAGTAAACTCTGTTCAAGCTCAAATAAACCTTTATGATTTCCCAATTATCAGCGCCGGACCTGATATTACAATTTGTAATGGTCAAAATACGCAGCTCAATGCCTCTGTGGCACCGAACTACACTTGGTCTCCCCCTATAAACCTATCGTGTACAACGTGTCCGGATCCGGTTGCTTCACCTACAATTACCACGGTTTATACCGTAA
This sequence comes from Bacteroidota bacterium, assembly GCA_014190535.1. GTDB lineage: Bacteria > Bacteroidota > Bacteroidia > Chitinophagales > UBA10324 > BJGO01. Next base: position 1,159 of record BJGO01000116.1, read on the forward strand.
CCTCTGCCATCGGCTCCTGTTCCGCACAGGATCAGGTTACCGTTTTTGTTGATAATCCGTTACCCGTTGTCGCCATGGACGATGACTCTATCTGTCCGGGTGGTTCCATTACGTTAAGTGCGATTAATTCTTCTAATTTCAGCTGGGGACCTACATCGAGTCTAAGTTGTACCGATTGCGCTAACCCTGTTGCAACACCAAATGTAACGACGACCTATACGGTTATCGGTAACAACGCTTGCTTCCAGTCACAGGATGAGGTCGTTATCACGGTTAATCCGCTACCGGTCATTACCATATCCAATCCTCAAAATATTTGCCCCGGCGATTCCGTTACAATTTTTGCGGACGCAGTTAACGCCGACACCTATGCGTGGAGTCCATCTGCAGGATTAAATAATAGCTCCATATCAAATCCGATTGCTTCACCTATCCAAAATGCTACTTACTCGGTTACAATAACAGATGAAAATGGATGTTCCGATACGGCATCAGTATCCATAAGTATTTATACGCCCACACCGATTAATGCCGCTCCGGATGAAAGTTTCATCTATTGGGGCGAGGGCGTTCAATTAACTACAGAAACGGGCTCTTCGTTTCAGTGGATCCCTACTTTTGGACTAGACAATCCCAACATAGCTAATCCTTATGCATCACCAACTGAAACGACTACATACTATGTAACTGCATTTGATGTTAATGGCTGTAAGGTTTCAGATTCGCTTGTGGTTTTTGTTAATAAGGATGCATTTGTAAATCTTCCGAGTGCATTCTCGCCAAATAATGATGGAAAAAATGACTTTTTCAGAATTATCTACAAGGGTATCTTTAATATGGATGAATTTGCTATATACAATCGCTGGGGACAGAAAATTTGGTTTACCAAAAACGTTGATGAAGGCTGGGATGGTACCGTAAACGGCGAGCAGGCACCTGTTGGCACCTATGTATTCATGTTAACAGGTAATGATCTTGACAATAATGCCATACTCAAACAAGGTAACGTAACTGTTGTCCGATAATGCTTAAACCCTAAATCAATAACTATGATCAAATTTTACCAGCTTCTTATTTTATTTATGATCACAACCATAACGTGTTATTCCCAAACACTTGTAACTCCGTCTAATGATGCAAACACGCTTGCACAACAGTTGGTGGGTAATGGTGTAATTGTAACAAATGCGACCACAAACTGCCAAACCAACGGTACACAAACGGCATCAGGTATATTTACAACCACTTCTGCCGAAATAGGAATTACCAGTGGTATTATCCTCACCAGCGGAGCTGTTGAAACCGGCTTTGCAAGTATTGGTAGTCCCAGTAATACATTTATAAGTCAAGGGTGGGGAACACCGGGCGATGCGAACCTGAATACTTTGGCACCCGGCGGCTCCACAAATGACGCCTGTATTTTAGAGTTCGATGTATTTGTGACCTCAGACACCTTGAGTTTCAATTACGTTTGGGCCTCAGAAGAATATCCTGAATATGTTGGAGCCGGTGGTCAGCTTACTAACTTCAATGACGTATTTGGTTTCTTCATCAGCGGGCCAGGAATACCGGGACAACAGAACATCGCTCTGGTACCCGGTACCGGAACTCCGGTAAGTATCGGTTCAGTAAATTGTCAGAATAATTCACCCTATTACATTTGCTTTGAAAACAATGGCGCTTGCAGTGCCGCTTACAATTGCCAAACAGCTCAGAATGTTGTTTATGATGGTATCACAACAGTGTTACAGGCAAAGGCCATTGTTACTCCTTGCCAAACCTATCATTTAAAATTAGGTGTTCAGGATCGAGGCGATGCCGGTTTTGATTCAGGAGTATTTATCGAAGCTGGTTCACTCAGTAGCTATGGAGTATTCATTACACCAACGGCAACATATGTTAATCCTATAAACAACACACCTACAGGCGTTGAGGGATGTGTAAATGCAGAAATCAACATGACCTTAAGCTTTACACCTGTTGATACCGTTGCTGTGCCTTTATCTTTTATGGGAACTGCACAGTTTGGTATTGATTATATCTATCAAAATTTTGTGTCAGATACCGTATTCTTTCTACCAGGACAGCAAACACAATTAATCTCTATTGTACCTGTTCAGGATTTCATCAATGAGCCCTTTGAGTCGATCGAGATAGTTTATCAACCGCAGTTTTGTAGTGGTTCTGCCTTTGACACGGCTGTATTATATATATCTGACTTTATGCAGGCAGGAACAACACCCGACACCATAATGTGTTTGGGCGAACCTATCGAAATTGGAGTTAATGGTGGAACCTCTATAAATTATAGTTGGACACCTTCGGCTGGATTATCCTGTACCGATTGTCAGTTGCCAACAGCAAATCCAACGATTACCACGACCTACTCTGTAACCATATCAGCAAATACCTGTACAGCAACCGACACCTTGGTATTGCAGGTCGTTCAGGTTTATGCAGATGCGGGTCAGGATTTGAATATATGCGTTGGATTTCCCAGTACACTTTCAACACCAAATATAAGCGGTGTGAATTATGAGTGGACTCCAAGTACAGGCTTAGCCTGCTCAACATGTGCTCTCACTGAAGTTAATCCGGCTGTTACCACTACTTATGTAGTTAGAGCCTTTGCGGCATTATGTGAGGATTTTGATACGATTGTAGTTAATGTAACTACACCTATCGTCGATGCTGGTCTGGATACATTGAATATATGTTACGGAGACAGCATTCAACTTTCAACAATCACTCAAAACAGTCAAACATATCAATGGTTGCCTACCGGAGGATTGGCTTGTCCGACGTGTTCTTCCACTATGGCTTCGCCACAAACGACTACAGAATATTTCATTACAGCCTCTCTTGGAGGCTGTTCGATAACCGATTCTGTTGTACTAAAGGTAACTCAGGTGCTTCCCGATGCCGGTTCCGATGTAAGTATTTGCCCTTGGTTCACTACAAACTTGATTGCCAGTGGTGGAGCAACGTACAGCTGGTCCCCAACAAATGGTCTGAGTAATCCTGCTGTTGCGGATCCGGTTGCTAGTCCTGCACAAACTACAACTTACACGGTAACCATTTCATCCTCAGGATTTATATGTTCTGCTCAGGACTCTTTGGTTGTAACCGTTCATCCTGATGCGTCCTCAACATTGACCAGCGATACTATTATCTGTCTTTACACACAGGCTTTCCCTATAGCTAACGGTGGATTAACTTACAGCTGGGGGCCATTATACAACATTTCGGATCCTACCATTCAAAATCCGGTTGTTTACCCAATTGTTCCAACGACCTATACGGTTATTGTTGGCGACGCCAATGGTTGCCTGGACACAAACTCTGTATTTATCGATGTCTATCCCGAGCCCTACATTCAAACCAGTTCAACTCAGGAAATTTTCCTTGGTGAAAGTGTATCGCTTTTTGTAAGCGGAGGTGCATCCTATATATGGACTCCTGACTCAACATTGCAGTTTGCATTAACAGCTTCCCCATTGTCAACACCAACGCAAACCACCACCTACACCGTGCTTGTGACTACCGATGAAGGTTGCCAATTTACCAGATCGGTGCTTGTTTCTGTTGCCAATGAAACCTTTATGTTAGTACCTAACGCCTTCTCACCAAATGGTGATGGTCACAATGATGGATTTAATTTTATTGTCCGAGGTATCTTTAATCTCAAAAATTTTCAGATATTTGACCGTTGGGGCAATTCTGTATTCCAAACGAACATTGCAGACCAAGGATGGGATGGCACATTTAAGGGCACACCGGCTGAACTGGGTGTTTATGTGTACCTCATCGAAGGTATAGATGTAAATGGTAAATCGCTTGTGAAATACGGAAATGTTTCCTTACTTCGCTAACTGTTACTTACCATCTATGAAAAAACTTTTTACTCACCTCTCCTTTATCCTTTTGCTACTTGTTGTTAAATCAACAGTTGCGCAGGATATTCATTATTCACAGTTTTATGCATCACCGTTAACATTAAATCCGGCACTAACGGGAATTAATGACTGTCGTTATCGCATTAGTGCGAATTACAAAAATCAGTGGAGTAGCATTCCAGCCCCATTTCGCACGCCTTCAGTTTCATTCGATATCAATTCACTTGCACCAAAATTGATCAAAACAGGAAATTTAAGTGCAGGATTGTTATTGTATAATGACCGCAGTGGTGACGGTAATTTAAACAATCTATCCATAACGGCATCAGGCGGATATATGATCCATCCGGATGTAAATAAAAAGCATATTGTTTCCATTGGTGTTCAGGTAGGATACACACAAAAGCGAGTTGATCCATCCTTACTTACATTCGAAACACAATGGGATGGTGGGGCATTTAACCAGAATTTAAGCAATCTTGAAAATTTTGCCAATACAAGTTTCGGGTACGTAAACTTACACTCAGGAATTTTTTGGGCATATACACCCAGTGAGAAATTAAAAGTTTTTCTTGGTGGAGCGGCATTTAACGTAAACCAACCCACGGAAACTTTTTTCAATTCAGATAACAAATTGAATATGCGTACGGTTCTCCACGGAGGTCTGCAGTATGCACTCAACGAAAAGATGAGCCTGCATCCCTCATTTATTCATATGTCTCAGGCTAAATCGACTGAAACTAACATAGGTGCCGCATTAAGTTATTTGCTCAGTGGCAATTTTAATCCTCGTCTATCTTTTGGCGCATACTACCGTTTAAATGATGCCATCATACCGGTTATCGCTATGGATTATAAAAACTTTAGAGTTGGTGTAAGCTACGATGTGAACACCTCATCGCTAAATACAGCAACCAATTATCGCGGCGGACTGGAGTTATCATTCAACTACACCGGTTGTATTACCAGTATTATTGAAGTTGAGCCTATTCAGTGGTGCCCACGTTTCTAATTTTATTTAAAAGTAATTACAAGACACACAGCAATGATGAAACATACTCAAACCCTTTTAATCATTTTATTATTAGGTCTTTTCAGTGCGGCAGGTACAACTGCACAAACTTCTCAACCAGAAAAAAAGTTAAGCGCTAAGTCCTCTCTTAAACTGGCTGACTATTTATTTTCAATAGGTAGTTATTTTAATGCGGCAGATTACTATAAAAAGGTTTATGAAAAAGAAGATAAAAATAGCTATGCGGTGAATCAAATTGCGTATTGTGAATTTTACCTTCGTGACTACAAACAAGCTGAGCAATGGTTTAAGACCTTAAAGGATATGAATGCCCCTGAATATCCTATGGCCGGATATATGTATGCAACATGCCTCAAGATGAACTCAAAGTATCCTGCGGCCAAATCGGAATTCGACAAATACCTTAACTTCAAGGGGCAAAATGCATCTCAAATTAAAAAGAGTGCGAAGTTGCAATCTGAAGGTTGTGAATTAGCACAAAAGTGGATAGCCAACCCGGATACTGTTAAAATTTCACATCTCAGTGCCAGTGTAAATGCGCCATATACTGAGTTTTCTCCTATGCCAATTGGCAATGATAAGTTGTTATATGCTTCACTAAAATCTGACAAGATAATTATGGTGAGCGATGTAAAGAAAAACGAATCCTATGCAGAATTTTATATTTCCAGCATTGTTGACTCTAATTTTCAACAAGGAAGTATTTATAAAGATTTGCCATTACCAAAAGGTAATTTTCACCTTGGTAATGGTACATTCTCTGCCGATAAAAAACGGTTTTATTTTACCCGTTGTGAGCCGGATGCAAAAATGAGAATGCGCTGTGACATATACTTAATCGAAAACAAAGACAACAAATGGCAAAGTCCGGTTAAATGTTCATTTAATGATCCTGACTCAACCAATACCCAGCCTGCGCTAGCTACATCCAAAAATGGCGAGGTGGTATATTTTGTCTCTAATCGTGCTAATGGTGAAGGTGGTTTGGATATCTGGTATACCGTGAGAGATAAAAATGGTGTGTATCAGGCACCAATGAACCTTGGTAAAAAAATAAATACCCCTTTAAATGATGTTACCCCTTTCTACGATACAAAGAACAATACTATGTATTTCAGTTCTGAAGGCTGGCCGGGAATGGGTGGTTTGGATGTGCTCTATAGTAAGGGCGCATTTAAAAAATGGGAACCTGCAACAAATATTGGCTACCCGGTTAATTCCAGTGTTGACGATATGTACTATGTACTTGATCCAAAACGATACAGTGGCTATCTGGTATCAAATCGTCCGGGTACGATTTCTGTAAAATCTGAAACATGTTGCGACGACATTTGGCGTTTTGAGTATCCTCGTGTGATATATTATGCTGTTCGCGGTAATGTTTATGATGAGGAAACCAAACAAGTTGTTTCCGGAGCAAATGTGCAATTAGTACAAGGAGATGTATCATATGGAACAGCTACTTCGAAAAAAGACACCTTGTATTTTTTCGACACCAAGCATACACAATCATATTCTCTTGTTGCAACCAAATCGGGTTATTTCAATGGCAGTGCTTCTTTTTCTGTTGAGAAAAAAGAGGACAATGATACGCTTACAGTAAACATCAGCATCAAGAAAATACCAATCGGCCCGCTTGTAATCAAAAATATCTTCTATGATTTTGACAAAGCAACCGTACGTTCAGAATCATTCCCTGCACTTGATTCCCTTTACGACGTACTCAATAATAATCCAAGTATTGTGGTGGAGATACGTTCTCATACCGATAGCAAGGGTAACGATGATTACAACATGAAACTTTCACAAAACCGTGCGCAAAGTGTTGTGAATTACCTAGCTAAAAAGGGTGTAGCCAATGAGCGGCTAAAAGCCACTGGTATGGGCGAAACTGAACCAATTGCACCAAACGAAATCAATGGAAAAGATAACCCGGAGGGCCGCCAGCTTAATCGACGCACAGACTTCAAAATTGTAGGTTCTATACCCGGTAAAGAGGTTA
>BJGO01000117.1 GCA_014190535.1 Bacteroidota bacterium
ATTTGTGAGCCAAGGTTTACCAATTGCCAAAATGTTGCTGCGTCTTTTGGATAAGGCACTCTCGGAAAATCAATTTTTAAAAACTCTTTGTATTTCTCTCTGTAAGTAGGTGAGTGCAAAACGGCATAGATATAATCTAAAATGTCTATTGGCGCAAAGACCTCCCCTAAACTTTCTAAAAGTTGTTGCAAGTCGCCCCGAAAAGTATGTTCCGTTGCGTTACCAAGTTTATAGCGTTTGTTTATATTGTCAATATACTGGTCTAAAGTCATTAATTCGTTTTCATATTTATAGTTCTGATTTAGTATCTATTTGACGCATTTCGTTCATAGCAAACCTGTTCATAAAAGTAATTTTAAATAGCCCCATACTTCATCATACAAGAACAAATATAAAGCAACATCAAAAAAAATCCGGGCTTATATGCCACCCGGCTTGCTGTGTTTCAGTACCCGGGCTTCGAGATAAAAAATAATTTCTTCGGCGATGTTTTTATTCTGATCGCCCACACGCTCCAGCTTTCTCACATTCGATAACACAAACAACGACTGATAGGTGAGCGCACTATTCTTTTTAATAAAGGCTTCAGCCGTATGGGCCGCCACCATATTAATCTCGTCGAGCAAGTCGTCTTTCAGCAATACGTTGCGGGCTATGCGCGTGTCTTCTGTGGTAAAGGCAGTGTACACATCGCTCAGCATCGATAAGGCTATGTCAAACATCTCGCGCAGTTTAATCTGCCGCATCAGTTCGCTGTCGTAAGGTTCTTTCATTTCCAGCACATAGCGCACCATGCTCTCGGCATTATCTGCTATGCGCTCCAGGCTCGGGTTTATCTTAAGCGTGGCCAGGATAAACCGTAAATCAACCGCTACCGGATTCAGCAGGGCCAGTATGTTTTCGCAGTCGCGGTCGATCTTCAGCTCCAGCGAGTTGATGTGCTTCTCGTAAAAAATGACTTCGCGCGCCAGCTCTTTGTCAAAATTAAAAACCACATCCTGCGACTTGCGTATCTGCTGTGTGGTCAGCATCATCAGCTCTTTAAGCGTTTCGCGTAGCCGGCCGGTTTCGATATCGATGTGTGACATGTGTGGTAAAGATTTCTTCTAAAATACTGCGCTTTACCCGAATCGTCCGGTTACGTAGTTCTGTGTACGCTGATGTGTGGGGTGCGTAAAAATAATTTTTGTTTCGTCGTACTCTACCAGCTCGCCCAGGTAGAAAAAGGCAGTGCGATCACTCACGCGTGCAGCCTGTTGCATATTGTGTGTAACCACCACAATGGTGTACTTGATTTTGAGTTCGTAAATGAGTTCTTCTATGGTAGATGCCGAAGCCGGATCGAGGGCCGAGGTGGGTTCATCCATAAGCAATACCGAAGGCTCAACAGCCAGGGCACGGGCAATGCACAGCCGCTGTTGCTGTCCGTAGGATAACTGCAGAGCCGGTCTGTTCAGGTTGTCTTTTACATCGTCCCAAAGGCTTGCCTGTTGCAGGGATCGGGTTACACGCTCTTCGATATAGTTTTTGTTACGCACACCATTGATGCGCAGGCCGTAGGCTACATTTTCAAAGATGCTCTTCGGAAAGGGATTGGGTTTCTGAAAAACCATGCCCACCTTTTTGCGGAGAGCGTCCACATCGGCAGATCGCTGATAGATGTTCTTGTTATCTACCAGTATGGTGCCGCTCAGGCGCATATCGTTGTGCAAATCGTTCATGCGGTTAAACAGGCGCAGAAAGGTAGACTTGCCGCAACCGGATGGCCCGATCAGGGCGGTGACCGTATGCTTCTCCATTTGCAGTGAGATATTCTTCAGGGCCTGATGGGCACCAAAGAACAGATTCACGTCGCGGGCTTCCAGTTTACTCATAGCTTATTTGATGTTTACATATTTACTCAGCAAGCGCCGCACCAGCACGGTTAGCACATTGAAAAATAAGACAATTAAGATCAGCAATAGGGCGGTGCCGTAGGCCATACTGCGTGTGGCTTCGGGGTCGGTGCCGCTGGTACTCAATACATACAGGTGGTAGGGTAGTGCCATCACCTGATCATAAACCGAGGAGGGCATCCTGGGCAGATAGTAGGCTGCCACGGTAAACAGGATGGGTGCCGTTTCGCCACTCACGCGGCTAAACGATACGAGCAGTCCGCTGAGTATGTCGGGCAGGGCAAGGGGCAGGAGTGCTCGGTAAACGGTTTGCCAGCGCGTGGCACCCAGCGCATACGAGGCCTGCCGTATAGCGGGGTTCACGGCATTCAGTGACTCTTCGGTGCTTCGTATAATTACCGGTAGCACCAGTATAGCCAGCGTGAGGGAGCCGGCAAGTATGGAGTCGCCAAAGCCCAATTGATTTACAAACAGCGCCATGCCGAACAGGCCGAAGATGATAGACGGCGTGCCGGCGAGGCTGTTTGTCATAATCTGTATGAAACGTTTCAGGCGGTTGTCGGGGGCAAATTCGCTCACATATATTCCGCTCAGCAAACCTACCGGAAAGGCAATGAGTAAACTGCCGGTCATCAGGCACAGCGTGCCCACGATAGCCGGAAAAATACCGCCCTCCGTCATGCCGTTTTCGGGCAAGCCGGTGATAAACTGAGGCCGCAGAACGGCCAGTCCCCTGTAGGCAATAAAGCCTACGATCGAAAACAGAATACACACCACCATCAGGCTCAGCAATCTGAACAAGGTAAACATCACGGCCTGCATCAGTTTTTTACTCATAGCATCATGCGTTTTTTGGTTCTGGGTTGCATATACTCAACCGAGAGGTTGATGAGTAGGGTGATGACAAACAGGATGCACCCCAGGGCAAAGAGCGCTTTAACGTGCAGGCCATCCTGCGTTGACTCGCCCATTTCGGCCGCTATGGCGGCGGGTATGGTGCGCACCGGCTCCAGAAAGCCCGATGGCATAACGGCGGCATTGCCCGTAACCATGAGCACCGCCATGGTTTCTCCGATGGCGCGGGCCAGCCCCAGCAGGGCAGAGGCGATAATGCCCCGCGAAGCAAACGGGATCATAACCTTATGTATGGTTTGCCACTTCGATGCCCCCAGGGCATAGGAGGCTTCTTTCATGGATTGCGGCGTGTTGCGTATCGCCTGCTCACTGATGCTGATGATGGTGGGCAGGGCCATAATGGCCAGCAGTATGGCACCTGCCAGTGCCGACTCTCCGGCAGGCAGTCCAAACTGATCCTGTATGAAGGGTACAATCACCACAAGGCCAAAGAAGCCATACACGATGGAGGGGATGCCCGAGAGCAGGGTAATAGCAGGTCGCAGTATGCGATTGATATTGCGCCCGGCGATTTCAACCATGTAGATGGCCACGGCCAGGCCAAGGGGCAAGGCTATGAGTATGGCAAGCAGGCTAACCCAAAGCGTGCCGGTGATCAGGGGCAGTGCACCGTAAATATTTACCGGACGCGCATCGGGGATCCATTCCCGGCCACGGATAAAGTCCATGACATTCAGGTTGGGTATGCGGAGCACCCTGCCCGAAAATTCGTGCGGCATCAGGGAGGCCGGGAAATAGCCGATCAGATTGTCGTGTTGTGCAAACAGCCGGTTGATGCGGGCACGCATCGTGTCGGGTACTTCGGTTACAGCGTCGGCAGGGTAGTAGAGAATCAGGTCATCTAAGCGAAAAAGTAAAATGCTGTCGGGCTTGCCTCCCAGGGCACTCCAGTTCCTTATTTCGCGATTAAAAATCTGCTTAATCTGTATGGCCTCCGGATCGTTAATCGTATTCTTTTTGCTGATGGCGATAACCGTTTCCTGATCGATGCTCGGCTTGTTAAACAGCCCTGATGCTTCAGAGAATAAGAATATGATGATGAGCAATACGCTGATGCCGGAAATGAGTCCGCACAGTTTAATCAGCAGGGTAATCAGCGTGTTCGATATGTTAAACAGTTTTTTCAAGTTGCTCTTATTTGCCGGCCTGTATATAACCGGTTTGCTGAACAATTTTCTGCCCCTCTTCGCTCAGTACAAAATGTATAAAGGGCAGTACTTTCTCTTTTCGTTTTTCGTCGTAACATAAGTACAGAGGCCTTACAACAGGGTAGGTATTGGTGCTGAAATTTGTATTGGATGGGTTGATATACGTGATGCCATCGAGCGAGAGGCTCACCGCCTTTATCTTGGCAGAGTTCAGATAGGCGAGTCCGATATAGGCAATGGCGCCGGGTGTTTTGGAAACCGATTGCATAATAGATCCTGAAGCAGGCAGGTTGAGAATGCCTGAGGCAAAATCTTTATTTTTCAGCATCACCTCTTTAAAAAATTCGTGTGTGCCCGAGGAGGCCTCGCGCGAGTACACGATGATTTTCAGATCCTGACCGCCGAGTTGGCTCCAGTTGGTGATTCTACCGCAGTAAATATCCTCAACCTGTTGTCGCGTAAGCTGACTCACCGGGTTTGAGGGATGCACGATAACGGCAAGGGCATCGTAGGCTACCACGACTTCGCTCACGTCTATACCACTGTTCCTGAGTACATAGCGCTCTTCAATACTTACTTTACGCGATAACATTGCAATATCGGTTGAGCGATCGCGCAGTCCGGCTATTCCTACACCACTGCCTCCTCCGGTAATAGATATGCCGGCAGAAGGATTTTTCTTGAGGTATTCTTCTATTTCGCGCTGTATCAGCGGTAAGCAGGTGTCGGAGCCTTTAATTTTCTGAGCCTGTACCAGGGCAATTTGTCCTGCGCAAATCATCGTTATGAACCATATCAAACAGCGTTTACTCAAATCAGGATATTGTTTCCGTGTGTTTTTTTTGAAAAGGGACTCAAAGGTAACATGCACACATGCTATGCGTCTAAGCACAATGTTAACTTAATGTTAAGATACTTGCACAGGCTGTTTTGCACAATCTAAAAAAAGTGCGGTGCGTTTTTGTCGGTGAGGGCTTATCTTGCAGCGCTAAATGCAACAACCACTGCCGGTTATCGGGATCATCGGAGGCGGTCAACTGGGCCGGATGTTTATCGAAGAAGCCTTGCGGTATAACGTATCCTGTGTTGTACTCGATTCGGATCCGGATGCCCCGGCCGCAAGGTTAGCACAGCATCATATACAGGCATCCATAACTGATGCAGAAGCCATACATCAGCTTGCCGCACAATGCGATGTGATTACCTACGAAATAGAACATGTTTTTGTCGATGCCCTGGAAGAGCTGGAGCAACTCGGTAAAACGGTATATCCGTCAGCGGGAGCCCTGCGCATCATTCAGGATAAAACCAAACAAAAGGCTTTTTACCGCAGTCACGATATTGCCACTTCGGATTTCGTGCTGGTAAACGAGCCGACAGCTTGGTTGCCTGCTGTCCGCAATAAAGGTTGGACAAAGTTTGTAGCCAAATCAGGAACCGATGGCTATGATGGCAAAGGTGTACAGCTGATGCACGTGGATGATTTACTGGATCCATCGGCTATTCCATTTAATGGCGCGGTGGTGCTGGAAGAGTTTATCGTATGTGAAAAGGAAATCAGTGTGATTGTGGCGGTAGATGCATCCGGCAATACGTGTTGTTATCCGGCGGTAGAAATGCAGTTCGATGCCAAAGCCAATCTGGTAACCTACTTATTTTCTCCTGCCACACTGAGCGCACAACAGCAAGAGGAAGCACGGGCGCTTGCCCTAAAGACGGCGCTCGCACTAAATAGCCCCGGCATCTTTGCTGTTGAAATGTTTTTGGATAAGGCCGGGCATTTTCTGGTTAATGAAACCGCTCCTCGCCCGCACAATAGCGGACATCATACCATAGAGGCCTGTTATACGTCGCAGTACGAACAGTTGCTACGCATACTTTTACACGCTCCTCTGGGCTCAACGAATCTGATTAAACCTGCCGCTATGATCAACATTCTGGGCGACGAGTCCTTCAGTGGCCCGTATGAACTGGCGAACGAATCGGAGATACTAAGGACCGAAGGCGTTTACATACATATGTATGGCAAAAAAACAGCAAAGCCCAATCGCAAACTCGGGCACATCACCATTCTGGCAGATAATCAACAGGCGCTGATAGCGAAAACAACCTATATTCAATCACTCATACAAATTAAACCACTACCATGAAACCTCTTGTAAGCATCATTATGGGTTCAGACAGCGACCTCGATGTTATGAAAGATGCCGCACTCACACTCGATCATTTTAAAGTGCCTTACGAATTGACCGTAGTGTCGGCACACCGCACGCCGGAGCGCATGGTCTGGTTTGCGCGCGAAGCCGCTGACCGCGGTGTGCATGTAATTATTGCCGGCGCAGGTGGCAGTGCGCATTTGCCGGGTATGGTAGCATCGCTTACCCATTTGCCGGTTATTGGGGTTCCGGTACAGTCCAAATCACTCAGCGGCGTGGATTCGCTCTACTCCATCGTGCAAATGCCTCCGGGTGTTCCGGTGGCTACGGTGGCAATCAACGGAGCCGCCAATGCAGGCCTGCTTGCCGTACAAATTCTGGCACTCCATGAGGAGACACTCAGCAAACAATTTATAGCATACAAGGAGCAACTGAAAAGCCAGGTAGAGGATAAAGCAGACAAGCTGGAGCGGGTGGGCTGGAAAAAGTATACGGCTCAAAAAAAAGCTTAATCCTGAAAGCGGCTTCGGATATCTGCCGACGGAGTCATGCATTGATCATAACGGCCAAACCATCGATATCGTCTTCTGCTGATGTATCGATAGACGCCATCACGCAGGAATTTTGGAATAATGATAAAGGCATAAAACAGGTTAAACGGAAAGCGTAGCCTTCGGGCAATATGGAGCACCGCCGTGGACTGTGACAATACCTGATGGTTTCTGATTAAGAGTATGCTTTGTCCGGGATCGGATAGCCTAAACTGCTGTAATTGTTTTTGGGCATATTCGTGTTGAAGGGCAACAAACCGGAATCGCTTTTTCTTGTCGTGCCGGATGATGAACCGAACGGATCTCAAGCACAGCGGACAAACGCCGTCAAAAATGATTAATTCGTGTTGTGCTGTATTCATCCTGACTGAAGTAATCAGTTACCAGTTGTGTTTTGCAATAATAACACACATATAGGTTTTGTTTTCGGAATCGTTACCCTGTACAAAACCAATTCCAACATCGGTACAAGAGTCGAACCAGTTATTTAAACCCAGCAGATGTATACGGTGTCCCTTGGAGGGCACGCCGGCATCTGTGATTAGCATGTTGATGCCATCTTCGCCGTTCATGGCATTCATTGCCAATGACTCAAAGTTGTTTTTATCTTTTTTATCCAGCCAGTCCTTATTTAGCGTATAGCCGGCTTTATGTATATAATAATTAATGCCATAGCCATCAGGATCGGTATGTGAGAAATATTGACGCTTGGCCATGTCGAGCGCTTTCTGTTCGGCCACCCGTGCAAGCGTATCATTCCAACGGAGCGTCAGTTTACTGGCGGATATCGTTTTGGGGAATTGCAGTGATTCGGCATAGGCTGTTGGATTACTCCTTATATGCTGTAAGCGATCAAATGCCTTTTCAGCTTCAACCCGGTTGATGGTAAAATCAGTTTGCTGATGAACAAACAATAAAATAAACAGAAGCAAGAATTTCATAAACAAGATTGAACGTTAGAAAAAAATGATGTAAGGCAAACCGAATATAGAAAAAGGATTGTGTTCATCGGAGTAGGGTTAAGGTTTAATGTCTATTATTGTTCCCACGGCTACAGCTCCATAAAGCTCATCAATTTCCTCGTTGGTTACGGCTATACATCCTCTGGTCCAGTCTTTCCATCGATGCAGTTTGTTCAAGAAGGAATATTTTTTGTTAGCGCCGTGTATCAGAATAGCACCACCCGGATCTTTTCCGGCTATGGCCGCATCAAGGACATCGTTATGGTTAGGATAGGAGATGTACAGGTATTTATGATAAACATCGTGCGTTCCACGTTTCGAAATACTATAGCGGCCCTCAGGCGTTTTATTGTCGCCTTCATATTTTTTATGACCAATGGGATTTCGGCCCAGCGAAATGGTATACGTTTTCAGGAGCTTATCTTTCTCATACAACTGTAACTGTCGTTTCGA
>BJGO01000118.1 GCA_014190535.1 Bacteroidota bacterium
AGCTCCACGGAAAAACTGGATCGTATACGAAGGCGCATGTATATACAATCGAAGAGTTATGATGAGCTGGCAAAAATGATAAAGTCAAAAGAAGAGATGCTGGCATCGATTCCGGCCATACAACCGGTTGCAAATAAGGATTTGCGTCGTATTGGCTCGGGATTCGGCATTCGCATCGACCCCATATACAAGGTGCGCCGTATGCACGAGGGTATTGATTTTACGGCGCCCTCCGGAACACCTATCTATGCCACGGGCAACGGTGTAATTGCCAACATTGAGTATGGTGATCGTGGTTATGGTAATTATGTTGTTATTCGTCACGGTTATGGTTATCAAACTTTATATGCCCACATGAGCCGAGTTAAAGCCAAAATCAATCAGAAAGTGATGCGCGGCGATGTTATTGGATATATAGGTAATACCGGAAAATCAACCGGACCTCACTGCCATTATGAAGTTATCCGCAATGGCAAAAAGATAGACCCGATTAACTTCTTCTACAACGACCTGACGCCGAAGCAATATCAGGAACTGCTTGAAATCGCCGGCAGAAACGGTCAATCACTGGATTAACCACATCTCAGTGATCGGTATAGTTATCCATTAAGAACTTAATCATTTTAGATTTCCGGTTCTATGTTTCGGAGTTTATATTTACAATAAATAGCTACCTATGAAACACCTCATCTGTCTTTTATTTCTATCACTATTCATTCCACCTGCCAGCACCCGGGCGCAAGGCACTGTTTGTAACAATCAGGGAAATATCGTACTCTTCTCCAACTATGATGGTGGTGTGCTCAACATCAATGTGGATGTAAATATTCCGAATCTGAAAATTGGTGTGGTCAGCTATGAAGCAGACTCTATTAATCTGTTTGGACCATATGTAAATAATGTAACTGCTGTATACTGGGCCGGATACAACGGCCAAAATCAGCATTGTCCGTTGCCAGCCATTACCACCACAACGATAAATGGTGCTCCGCCCGGTGCTCAGACACAGATTAGTGTGTATCCTCCAAGCCCCCTTGCAAATCCTAACGGATATTATCTGATCATCTGTGCTTACACCTGTTCTACAAATGTGCAATTGGGTGGCTGTAATACCATCGATCAGGTAGAAGCCTACTTCCTGCAACAATTTCCCGGCGACAGCATCTATAGTCATTATTCGCAGTATGGATGTTGGAGTGTAACCCGAAATATTTCAGATGGTGGAAGCTGTTGCACGACTGTTAATCCGTTAACGGTACAAGCAATTAGTACGCCGCCTACCTGCAGTGGATTATGTGATGGTAGTGCCTCCGCATCGGTATTTCAGGGTACAGCACCCTTTACCTATACCTGGAGTACAGGGAATACATCATCGGCGGTATCCGATCTTTGCCCCGGTACCTACTCGCTTACCGTAAGCGACGCCAATGGAATTTCGGCCAGTTCTACATTTGCGGTATCGCAACCCAACCCTTCAGAAACCGTTACCGATGTTACCATCTGCGAGGGCGACAGCTACACCTTACCCGACGGCAATGTAGTTAGCGACGCCGGAGCTTATTCAACCACATACAGCGGCAGTAACGGATGCGACAGTGTTAGTACGATTAATCTTTCGCTTACCAATTCCCTCGTAACCACTGTGAACGACTCTATGTGTAAAGGGGCTATTTATGTATTCCCCGACGGCACACTGGGTTACGGCACTATGGTTCATACCAGTAGTTTCATCAGCGCGTCGGGTTGCGACAGCTCTATCATTACCAATCTGGTAGATATACCAATTGTTGCCGCTATTAACTCTAACGGCAATCAGCTTAATGCCTTACAAGATGATGCCCTATACCAATGGGTAAATTGTGATTCAGCTTACAGTATTATCAGTGGTGCCACCAATCAATCCTATACGCCTGTTGTAACAGGTAATTATGCCGCAATCATTACTGTGCCCGGTTGTAAGGACACCTCAGGTTGTGCATTTTTCCTTGTGGAGCTAATTTCAGGCATCAAGCGTACTATGAGTGAAAACGTAACTGTATATCCTAATCCGGCTTCGCAGTTCATCATGGTCGATACCCAATCAACAGCACCGGATTATATTACGGTGCGTGATGTTATCGGTCAGGAAGTCATTATGCGGGTTCAATCGAATCAGACCTATCAGATGATTGATTTATCAGGATTAGCTCAGGGCATTTACATCCTCGAAATTTCTATTCATCATCGTAAAGAATTTATTCGCCTGGTGAAGTCTGCAGATTAGCCTGTACGCTCTGCCTTATCCTGCAATTCGAGCCAGCGCAAACTTTTCTCATCAAGCTCGGTGCTGATTTGACCAAGCCGTTCACTCAACTGTATAAGTTCATTGTGTACTGAAGTAACTGTTAATTTCTCTTCCAGTAATTTTTTTTCATTTTCCAGTTCAGGGATGCGTTTATCCAATTGCTCAAGTTCAAACTTTTCTTTAAAAGTGAGTTTTTGAACAGGACGCTCTTTGGGTAACGTTATTTTATTTTCTTTTTCTATTTGTTTCTCTTCTTTCTCCTCGCGGTCCAGCGCATTGCGGTAGTCACTGTAATTGCCGGGGAAGTCGCGCACATGACCATTGCCCTCGAAAACCAAAAGATGATCAACGAGTTTATCCATAAAATAACGATCGTGCGATACGATAATCAGGCAACCAGGAAAAAATTGCAAATAATCTTCAAGAGTTTGTAGGGTTAATAAATCCAGGTCGTTGGTAGGTTCGTCCAGGATCAGAAAGTTTGGATTTTTAATTAAAACAGTTAATAGCATAAGCCGGCGTTTCTCTCCACCGCTTAAGGACGACACATAGGTGTACTGCATCTGTGGAGGAAACATAAAGAGCTCCAGGAACTGCTCTGCACGAATCTTAGATTTATCATTCAACTCAACCACATCAGCAATTTCTTTAACCACTTCAATTACCCGTTTATCCTCATTCAGTTTCAGGCCCTGTTGGGTATAATAACCATATACAATAGTTTCGCCTACATTCACCTTGCCGCTGTCAGCTAATTCTTTTCCGGTTATCATATTCAGGAAAGTCGATTTACCGGCTCCATTGCTGCCTATGATGCCGATGCGTTCGCCTTTTTTGAAGGTGTAATCGAAGCCGTTCAAAATAATTTTTTCGCCGAAAGACTTATATACTTTTTTTAGTTCGAGCACCTTGCCGCCAATGCGGCTCATTTTCATATCGAGTTGCAACTTCTGTTCATCGGTTTTAATCGATGCTTTCTCTTTTAAATCATAATAGGCATCAATACGTGCCTTTGATTTAGTTGTGCGTGCCTTGGGCTGTTTGCGCATCCATTCGAGTTCGGTGCGAAGCAGATTTTTAGCTTTATCGGTTTCGCGCGCCAGATTAAATTCACGCTCAGCTTTCTTCTCCAGAAAATATTCGTAATTACCCCGGTAGTGATACAACTGATTGTTGTCGAGTTCTATTATTTCATCACAAACACGATCCAGAAAGTAACGATCGTGTGTTATGAGCAGTACTGTTTTTTGTTGAGCCGATAAATATCCCTCCAGCCATTCAACCATTTCAACATCCAGATGATTTGTTGGCTCATCCATCAGCAACACATCGGGGGATTCGATCAGCAACTGCGCCAGAGCGATACGACGACGCTGACCACCACTAAGCGTAGCAATTTTGTTTTGAATGTGATGTAAGCCAAGTTTGCCGAGAATGGTTCTTACCCTGGCATCCAGATCCCACGCTTTTAACTCCTCAATGTTTACCATAGCCTGTTGCAGAGCGGCCTGTGTTTCTTCATTATTTTGATGCTCCGCACTGCTGAGCAAGCGTTCATACTCCTTCACAGCAAGCATCGCCGGAGTCTGCATTTTGAAGATATGATCAATTATGGTATCGTGCTCATAGAATTCAGGTTCCTGCTTCAGATAACCTACAGTAGATGATTTATTGAAAGATATCTTTCCGCTGTCTGCGGTATCCTCTCCTGCCAGTATACTCAGTAGTGTACTTTTGCCGGCTCCATTTCGGGCAACCAGCGCCACTTTACTGCCGTGAGAAAGGCCAAAGGAGATATCCTCAAATAAAATGCGCTCACCAAAACTTTTACTTAAATGCTCTACAACTAAAATATTCACGGATGCGAAGTTAGGCATTCAGCCACGTAGTTCGTAAGCAAGGTGTAAAAGGAATTAATATCCGTATTTGTCCTTCCAGCGACTTTTTAGATAAGCCCGAAGCTCCATCTCGCGGGCATTAGGTCCGGGCTCATAAAATTTTTTACCGGCAATTGATTCAGGCATATATTCGAGGGGCACGAAATTACCTTCATAGTGGTGCGCATAGGCATAGTCTTTACCATAATTCAACTCCTTCATCAGGCGGGTGGGTGCATTACGCAGATGCAGGGGAACGCTGAGGTCTCCGCTTCTGCTCACCTCAGCCAACGCCTCTTCAATAGCCACGTAGGCAGCATTACTTTTAGGTGATGATGCCAGGTAAATTGCACACTGTGATAAAATGATACGTGACTCCGGATAACCGATAACCTCAGTTGCCTGAAAACAATTAGTTGCCATCACCAATGCTGTAGGGTTGGCATTACCGATATCCTCCGATGCCAATATGAGCATGCGGCGGGCAATAAAAGAAGGCTCCTCACCGGCATCAATCATACGAGCAAGATAGTATACCGCAGCATTCGGATCGCTACCGCGAATGCTCTTGATAAAGGCTGAAATGAGATCATAATGTTGCTCTCCACTTTTATCGTATCGGGCTATCTTCTTTTGAATGATGTATTCGGTTATCTCATTGCTTATAATAATTTCATCGGTAGCTGCCGACTCAACAACCAACTCCAACACGTTAAGTAATCTGCGTGCATCGCCTCCGCTAAATCGAATGAGGGCTTCATAATCCTGAATCTGAATTTTTTTGTGCACGTAAAGTACATCCGATACAACAGCCTGATTTGCGATTTGCATCAGTTCGGCGACGTTAAGTTCTTTAAGCACGTAAACCTGACATCGTGATAACAATGCACCCACAACTTCGAAGCTTGGATTTTCTGTTGTGGCGCCTATCAGTGTTACAATACCTTTCTCAACTGCACCCAATAATGCATCCTGCTGGGCTTTATTAAACCGGTGTATTTCGTCAATAAATAATATAACATTACCCTGCTCAGTTGCCTTTTGAATGATGTCGCGCAGTTCTTTAACCCCGCTGCTGATGGCACTTAATTGATGAAAGGGCAAGCCGGCTTCACGGGCTATTATATTAGCCAGCGTGGTTTTTCCAACACCGGGAGGACCCCATAAGATCATAGATGGTATCTGCCCGCGCTGAATAAATAACCGGATGGGCTTACCCTCGCCGATGAGATGCGACTGACCAATGAACTGCGCTAAGGTGTTTGGCCGCATTCGCTCTGCCAATGGTTGTTGATTATTCACTCAAGAAAATTACACATTGTAATCAAGTGTTCGATATAGGAACAGCTAATAAAAACAGGCTTCAGTAAATTTACTTCAGATGAATGCAGTTGGTCAGTTTGATTTATTAGATGAGTTCAGAAAAATTTACGGATCAGATATCCGTGATACAATTCGTCACGCATGGTATCAACAGGATCAGGCTCATTGTAAACTACATATTCAACTTCAAAGTGGTTCGGATGAAGTGATCATTCTTAATTCCACAAATTCCGGTAAAGCACAACCGGCTAGCGGATGTCCTATTGCACTGAATACTGCTGATGATATCGTAGACAATGCTCAAATTCTTATACATACCGATGTATATTGGCTGTGTTATTTGAGTGATTTATTATTTACTGATGAGTTTAAACGCATCATTATAGCGTGGCATCATCATCACGAATGAACTTATCTGATTAAGCTTACACTACCCTGCCGAGTAACCGTATTGCCATTTTGCAAATCAGCAAGGAGTTGAAAAACATAGGTGCCTATTTCAGCGGGTTCCCCGTCTATAGTGCCATCCCAACCAACTGAGGCATCTCTGGTTTGAAAAATCATTTGGCCCCAGCGGTTATATATAGATAACTGATACCGGGCTAAACCAATTTGAATGATGCGAAAAACATCATTTTTACCATCATTATTAGGCGTAAATGCAGTGGGTAGTTCAACAAAATCACAATCATTATTAATACGTATGATAAATTGTTTTTCTGCTTTACAACCATTAGTGTCAGTATATACGAGTGAAACTTCAGTACTATTAACTGTGGGAATAGAAAGGTTATCAGTGGTTGCCATTAACTGTTGTTGCTGATACCAATGATAAACGGAGCCGACAGGAGGATAAAGAACTAACGGTTCAAGTTTACAAATCAGCGTATCAAATGGAGGAGAAGAACTTAGGCTGTGCGTTTGAACAATGACGGAATCGATGGCTATGCATCCATTAGTATCAGCAGCTGTAATAGTATAGGTTGTTGTCCATAACGGATATGCTAAGGGATCAGCCGTGGTGAAATTCACCAGGCTATTTTCCGGTGACCACGTGTACGTTTGTGCGCCGCCTGCCGATAGGACTATGGTATCTCCGGGACAAATAATAGTATCTGAAGACAACGATAAGGAAATGGAATTGTAGATACTAACCGCCACTGTATCCAAAGCGACACATCCATCACTCGTAACTACACTTAAAATATAAGCCTGGTCGTTAACGGGATTCAATATAGTTGGATTTTGTAATGTCGATGAATTTAAACCCTGAGCCGGACTCCAGGAAAAAGTGCCATTACCATCACCGGATAACATAACCGGTGCGCCAAAACAAGCATTTATATCATTACCGGCATCTGCATAGGGTGGTTCATAAACATTAACAATGAACTGAGTTGTATCGGAGCAATTATTCACAATAGAGACAACACTATATGCTGTTGAAACAGCGGGATAAATATTAACGACAGAGCAAGTCGCACAACTGATTCCATTGGAAGGCGTCCATAAATAAGTGGTAGCAATACTTTGTATATCTGTTGTTATAGTATCACCCGGACAAATATTCAAATCGGAAAGTGCCGGTGCCTGAAAATTGCAAACACAGGGCTGAAATGAAATATCATCGAGTCCGAAATCATTACCGCCAAGCGTTGTGTTCTGATTTACGATACATATAGTAGCCGTAGTACTGTTACCGCTATTCCAGGTATCATTAAACGGAAGCCATTGGAACGTGCTATTGGGGGCGCTGAAGATGGCTCCTATCGTGACTCCGTTTATAGAAAACTGCAATAGTGCTGGACTTCCGGCAACCACTGAACACACCCAGGTTGAAAACAAATATTGTGTATTTGGCGTGACATTAATCGTTTGACACCATACCGGGGCGTTAGCCGTACCGGCACCATTAATAATCATAAACTTTCCTGAGCCACTGGTGTGATCTGTTCCATTAAATGCACTATGGTAAAAATTTGGCGTTGCATCAACGGTATAGGTTGACTCCGGGTTAAGACAATTTGCCGTATTACAATAATTGTACTGGCTGGTGAATCCGGTATTACCCTCCTCAAAATCTCCGTTTTGAACCAGTTCCAGCCCGGATTCTCCATTGCCGGGTGGACATTGGGCAACAACCCAGATTCTCATCAGTGCAAAGAGTACGACCAATATTATTCTCATCTTCATCAAATTTATTGTGATTGACTTACAAAAAATAAAATGTTTTGATAAAAAAATGTCCGACACTGAGGTCGGACATTTCGATTTATTTATAATGATGGATTAACCAACATTTTCTTCTCTTCGAAGGCTGTATTTTTCAATCTTATTATAAAGATGACTACGCTGGATATCAATTTCATCCGCTGTTTTAGATACATTCCAATTGTTGATACGCAGTTTATAAGCGATATACTGCTTCTCCATAAAATCCTTAAAATCCTGAAAATGCGGATACTTATTAA
>BJGO01000119.1 GCA_014190535.1 Bacteroidota bacterium
CGGTTATAGAGTCTACAGGAATTGAATACATCATGCAATCCGGATACTCGCTTAAAGAGGGTGTTCTTGAAACGATTTTATCTTAATCGTAGAACAATTATTTTATTTGCTCCTTATTAAATCAGCCAACTCCTGTTGTATAGCGATGGATTTATCCTGCGCGTACCACTTATGAAGATTGATATCAAACTGCTCTTTGGTTATTGCGCCATTACTTTGCCGAAATTGTTCGTGAATTTTTATCGCCGGTAATGGTCTGGGCCCCCAACTATATCGTGCCTGTAAGGTATCCGCGTCGATGCATATAAGTTTAGGTATGGCCCTTGCGCCCTGCGTAAGAAAAGCGCTCATCAGTTCCGGATTATCGTCTCGCCCTGCAATTCGCAGATCAATCTTTCCTCCGGACCCCTCTGCAATTTTATACATGACCGGAATAATTTGCGCACAGTCTCCACACCAGGCTTCAGAAATAACTATCCAATAGGATAGGCCAGATAATAATAACAACGCAGACTGAATATCATCTGTTAGTCTTATTGTCTTGTCCAATCTTTCCATACGCTGTATATTGAGCATAGTATACTTTAGATAGGATTCGCTTTGATTATTACCGGTTGTTAGTCCCCGGCTTACCAACTCCTGAACATGCTTACGGTAAGCCTTGTAATGGGGCAGGTTTTCGATAAATACATTGGAAAAAGTAAAAGAATGATCCACGGCCAGGATTATAAGGAGTTACATCTGGTGAATGTTCAAGATGTAATACTATTTTCTCCGGATATCAGCACCCAGGGCATTCAACCGCCCTTCGATATTCTGATAACCTCGATCAATCTGATTAATATTATTGATTGTGCTTACACCTTCAGCGCTCATTGCGGCAATGAGCAATGCAACTCCGGCCCGTATATCCGGTGAGGTCATTTTAATTCCTCTGAGTTTATAGGAGCGGTTTATTCCTATGACTGCGGCGCGATGCGGATCGCAGAGTATAATTTGCGCCCCCATGTCAATTAATTTATCAACGAAGAACAAACGACTCTCAAACATTTTTTGATGTATAAGCACTGTCCCTTTAGCTTGTGTGGCAGTTACCAGAATTACAGATAATAAATCGGGCGTTAAACCGGGCCATATGGCGTCAGCAATAGTAAGCACAGACCCGTCAATAAATGTTTGAATTTCATAATGCCGCTGATACGGAACTATAATATCATTGTCCTTAATCTCCAGTTGTATGCCCAACTTACGGAAACTATCCGGTATAATGCCCAGTTCGTGTGGTTGTGCATTTTTAATCGTGATCTCGCTTTGAGTCATCGCCGCCATACCAATAAAACTGCCAACTTCGATCATGTCACTGAGCATCGTATGTTCGGTGCCACTTAATGAGTCGACTCCATGTATGGTCAGCAAATTAGAGCCAATGCCTTCAATCTTGGCTCCCATACGTACAAGCATTTTACATAACTGTTGCAGATACGGCTCACAGGCGGCATTAAATATAGTGGTCGTTCCTTTAGCCAGAACAGCGGCCATAACAATGTTTGCTGTACCGGTTACAGATGCTTCATCTAATAGCATATATGTTCCCGTAAGTTCTGATGCGTCTATGCTAAAGCTATTATCGTTATTGTTAAACTTAAACTTAGCGCCCAGCTTTTCAAAACCAAGAAAGTGTGTATCCAGGCGTCGACGACCAATCTTATCTCCGCCGGGCTTGGGAATAAATGCCCGCTTGAATCGAGCCAACAGAGGACCAATCATCATAATAGAGCCTCTTAGTTTAGCCGCTTTATTACGGTAATCTTCGGTATATAAATAATCCAGATTCACATTGGCCGCCTTAAATGAATAGGACCCCTCAGCGACTTTTTTAACCTCAACTCCAAAATCGCCAATTAAATTAATCAGCATATTAACATCAAGAATATCGGGTATGTTATGTATAACAACTTCTTTTTCTGTTAAAAGTGTTGCACATAATATTTGTAGCGCTTCGTTCTTAGCGCCCTGTGGTGTTATTTCTCCTTTTAATTTTTTTCCGCCGGTTACTTCGAAAATATCTGCCATGTTTTATGATTTATTGATTGGCTAAAATAGAGTCAACCATAAAAGTTAGTGCAGACCAATTGGTCAACTGATTAACAAGTAGTGTGTGTGATGTACACTACTTATAAAACTATATGATAAAACAAGTAAATGAAAAAAATATTAGCGCTTCTTAAAAAACTTTTTGCCGCCCCCATTACTGCGGAACGGTTTTTTAAAATGCTTTTTAGTTTTCTTTTTATCTAATGCGTAGTTCTGCTGATATGCAGTTCCGCCCTTAACATTATCAAGATTATACGTTTCGTCTACACTTAGCTTGTTGTCGCTCATACGGGCAAGATCGGCTTTAACCGAATCGTCGGTAACGTGTTCGTTGTTCCAATTGAGGTATGCCAGTTTAATATAGTATGCGGCGGCCTCAGCAAACCCCTTTAGCTTCTCGGGATCATCCGATTGTGTAGCCCGCTCCATAAATCGCTCAAAATTTTTACCGAATGTTCGGTTTTTTATTTTGCCATCGGGGTAGGTCATGGGTTCAGGACGCTTAAAACTGGCGGCTTCGCGAGGGGGTATGGGATAGGGCGCATCCACATCAAGCCTAAAGTCGCTCATGATGTGCAGGTGGTCCCAAAGTTTATGTTTGTATTCTTCAATATGTTTAAACTGCGGGTTAGCCATCATCATCATATCGACCACTTGTCTTGCAGCGCGGCTGCGTTTTTCTCGGTCTTGAATGGTGAGTATGTAATCCACGTAACTCTTAATGATGCGGCCGTACTCGGTATAGCGCAGATGTGGCCGCGTTGTATTGTATTCCATGCAGATTGCGTCTAGCAAATGTACATAAAACACTGAATGATGCAATAGGCCGGAAACGGCCTGTATCTCCAATTGTAGTCCGTGAATGTTTTTCCTCACGCCTATTGTTAATACTTCTTAATTCTATCTATCTGATAGTTAAAACTAATTGCTGATACTTGTAAAAACATTACCACATGAAGTCTTCTACCCTCGGAATAGCCTTAACCATACTTATTGGCGGCGCTATAGCACTAACCCCTAAAGAGTCTAATACAAAAGCAACTGCCCCTCCGGCGAACACGTGTTATGTGCCCGGCGGAAGCGGTTGTGGCTCAAGCAGTTGCCATAATACATCTATAAATACCGGAAGCGGATTTATTCAGGCAACATTTTCGGGAGCTAATAATGAGTATGTGCCCGGTCAAACATATACCATTAATGTTACCATCAGCGATGACACCAAACAACGCTTTGGCTTTCAGGCGGCTTCTGTAGATCAAAACAATATGCAGGCAGGCACTTTTATAGTAACCAACACGAATAATACCAGCGCGCAAAGTAGCGGCGGACTGTCGTTCATTGGGCACAAAGCCGCTAACAGCTCTGCAACCTGGTCTTTCGACTGGACAGCTCCTTCTACCAATGTGGGGCCAATTAAATTTTACCTTGCCGGAAATGCCGCTAATAATAACAATAGTGACAGTGGCGATAATATTTACACGAGCCAGTTGCCGGTTAACCCTGCACAAGGAGTGGGATTGACTCCTGTAATGATGAATGATGCTTTTAAAATTATTTCTCAGGATCCAAGTCAGTTAGTTGTTCAAGTAGCAGATCATAATGCCGCTCGTTCAATTAGCATCATCTCGATGGCTGGTCAGATATTGTATCAGAATACGGTAAATGCCGGCGAAACAATGTTGCGCATTCCATATAATCATCTGGCAAATGGCATTTATCTATTACAATGTGATTACAAAAGCATAAAGTTTGTAAAACAATAAGTGGCCATCTGTTTGTTGGATTCAACAAATAGAATATTCGCCCGATGTTTGCTTTTATTTATTCGATTGCATTATTTTAGCCATTAGTTAAAAAATGGGGTCCTTTAAACCGGTATTTGCTTCCGGCAACATAGCATACTATAAACGGAATACTGTTTTTGAGTTAAGCAGTGAACATCTTTACAAGCTTAATTACGGGGCTCTCAAAATCATTCACTTTAATAAAGATGGCTCCAGTCGCATAAAATATATTATACAAACCGGCGAGCTCTTTGGCGGCCTTGCATACTTAATGCACGGAAAAAAAGTATACACCGAACACGCCGAAGCTATGGAAGATTCTGAATTAAGTATGATACATATAGATGAATTCGATGAATACCTGCGCAGTCTGCCTGATGGATACAGGGATTTTATGGAGGCAGTTGGTCAACGCATCATCAAACTCGAACGCCGGATCGACAGCATGGTATTTGGCAATGCTCAGCAACGAATCATTAATCTGTTGCTTGAGTACACAAAAAGCTATGGCACCAAATTAGAAAACGAATATGTTGCTCCTAATTATCTCACACACCAAGAGATTTCAACTCTTACCGGAACATCGAGGCAAACCGTAACTAAAGTGCTTAACGATTTGCGCAAGCAACAAAAAATTGAATACAATACCCGCGAGATTATCGTGCACATCAGAAGGCTCGATAATACCTTATTTGGCGTGGAATAGCCGGCTATTGTTTTTCAATACCCTTCAATTCAAACGCCAGTGCATTTCCACTTAGTAAGGTTTCCCTGAAGCTAATTCCCAATGATATAAGCATAAAAAACAGGGCAGACGCAAAGGATAACTTTCCATAAGTCTGATACTCCATGAATATACACATCATACTTAACACGGCGAAAATGAGACTCAAGATCCCAAAAGCCTGCATATTTCGGATTAATATAATTCGCTGTCGAAGGTTCTGTATCTGCAATAATTGATTTTCCTGGTGTTCTGATTTATACCGAGCACTCAATCCTCTTATTAAATTAGCGAGAGCAAGAAACCGGTTGGTATAGGCCAACATTAACAATGAAACGGCCGGAAATAATAAAGCAGGGATTGTAAGTGTTATCATTAACGTATTGGATTCGTTTTACAAAACTCGCGTTACTTTTATCAAAGTATGATAAGAAAAATAGATATACACACGCACATCATTCCGGAGCATCTTCCTAAATGGTCAGACAAGTTTGGCTATGGCGGTTTTATACATCTGGAGCACCATAAACCCTGCTGCGCGCGCATGATGTCGGGCAATACTTTTTTCAGAGAGATAGAACACAATTGCTGGAGCGGAGAACAACGAATTAAGGAATGCAACACACATCACATTAATGTGCAGGTGCTTAGTACCATACCGGTTCTGTTCAACTATTGGGCAAAACCGGATGACGGGCTTGAAACATCAAGATTTCTAAATGACCATATCGCTCAGGTGGTTGCTGCTCATCCGAGCCGATTTATTGGGCTGGGAACTATTCCACTACAAAGTGTTTCCTATGCAGTAAAAGAATTTGAACGCTGCATAAAAGAATTAGGTTTTGCCGGCATTCAGATTGGCAGTAATGTGAATCAGGAAAATCTGAACGAGAAAAAATTTGATGCTATATGGGAAACTGCCGAGTCATTGGACGCCTGCGTGTTTGTTCACCCATGGGAAATGATGGGGCGAGAGCAAACACAGCGTTATTGGCTTCCGTGGCTTGTTGGCATGCCCGCCGAAACAACCCGGGCGATTTGTTCTATGATTTTTGGTGGCGTATTTGAACGGTTTCCAAAACTCCGGGTTGCATTTGCTCACGGTGGTGGATCTTTTCCGTTTACCATTGGCCGGATTGAGCACGGATTTAATGAAAGGCCCGACCTGGTGGCTATTGACAATGCCATCAATCCACGAAATTATCTGGGTAAAATATTTTTCGACTCGCTGGTACACGACGCCGGTGCCCTGCAGTACCTGGTGGATGTTGCCGGAGAAGATTTTGTATGCCTTGGAACCGACTATCCATTCCCTCTTGGCGAATTACAACCCGGCAAGCTGATTGAGTCGATGAGTTGGACTGATACAATAAAGGAAAAACTGCTATGGTATAATGCTATGAACTGGTTAGGTAAAACAAGTATACCCAACTTGCATTAAGGGTACAGGTCAAATATCCTGTTGTAATCGCGCGAATTAATTGTGTGACAACCAATACACGTTTCGCCCTTTTTAGATACAGAAACATTTACACTGCCATCTGCATTATACTCAGCCCAAACCCATCCTGCGGAAGCTTCGGAAGTATTTGATTTTTTCATTACGGCAAACTTCTTTATTGATCCGGTGATCGAACTGTATTGCTCCTTGACAACAAGCGAGCCCTCCGGAAACGAAGAGCCAATTGGTATTTTACCGCTGTCGGTCAGTGCCGCAAATGCGATAGGATTATATCGAACACGAAAGTAAGCTGAGTGACCGCTTTGTACATTTGATTGCTGTACTGTATTGTCGCCCAGATAGTATATAAAACCTCCTGCTTCAACTTCTTTAAATAGTGCGGCATCAATGGTAGTCTCCTCTTTTTGACACGAGGACAGAACATATAATGTGACGCTCAGAATAAATAAGGTTAAATATGTTTTCATTATTTTTTAGCTCGTAATAAAATAGCTGCCAAGGGCGGCAAATTTATAGTAATAGAATGATCAAAGCCGTGACTCTCCTCAAATTTAGTTTCGATAGCTTTAAGTTTCAGATAACCACTACCACCATATTTTTCATCATCGCTATTATGTATGAGCGCCCAATTACCGCCTGATGGCACTCCTGTTTTATATTGCTCTCTGGGAACAGGCGTAAGATTTAGTATAACGACTACAGGAGGAGTCTGCTCACTTCCTTTACGAATGTAGGAGAGTATTCCCCGATCTGCATCGTTGGCATCAAGCCATTGAAATCCATTTGCATCGAATTGCATTTCGTGAAGTGCCTCTTCTTTTCTATATATTTTATTTAGGTCCCTAATTAGTTTATGAACACCCTGGTGTTTTGGATCCTCGGTTAAATGCCAATCCAGGCTACGTTCAAAATTCCATTCCGCCTGCTGTGCAAAATCACAACCCATAAATAATAACTTAGCCCCGGGGTGTGAAAACATATACGAGTACAAAAGACGAAGATTTGCAAATTTTTGCCACTCATCACCAGGCATCTTATTGATCATAGACCCTTTTCCATATACGACTTCATCGTGAGAAAATGGTAACATAAAATTTTCAGTAAAAGCATAAACCATACTGAATGTTATTTGATTATGATGATACTTACGATACATCGGATCTTTAGCGAAGTAGGATAAGGTATCATGCATCCAGCCCATCATCCACTTCATGCCAAAGCCAAGCCCTCCGCTGTATGTGGGTCTTGAAACCCCTGTAAATGCTGTGCTTTCTTCGGCTATAGTCTGTACATCGGGATAATAGCTGTACACGGCCTCGTTTATTTCTTTTAATAATGAAATCGCTTCGAGATTTTCACGTCCGCCAAAATGATTAGGTATCCACTCGCCTTCATTTCGGGAATAATCCAGGTAAAGCATTGATGCAACGGCATCTACCCGCAAGCCGTCTGCGTGATATCGATCAAGCCAGAATAACGCATTGCTGATCAAAAAACTTCGAACTTCATATCGACCGTAGTTAAAGATGTAGCTTTTCCAGTCCGGATGAAAGCCTTTTCGCATGTCTTCGTGTTCGTAAAGATTGGTGCCATCGAACCGAAAGAGGCCGTGTGCATCACCAGGATAATGAGAAGGCACCCAATCGAGAATAACGCCAATTCCAGCCTGATGAAGTTCGTCAACCAAATACATGAAGTCTTGAGGAGACCCGAATCGGGATGATGGCGCAAAGTAGCCGGTAATCTGATAAC
>BJGO01000120.1 GCA_014190535.1 Bacteroidota bacterium
GAAGCCGCATATATTTCTGCTAAAATGGGCATGAAGGTATTATTGGTGACCATGAATATGCAGACTATTGGGCAAATGAGTTGTAATCCTGCTATGGGAGGTATTGCAAAAGGGCAAATAGTTCGAGAAATTGATGCGCTTGGCGGTATGTCTGGAATAATATCCGATAAATCAGCTATTCAATTCAGAATGTTGAACCGGTCAAAAGGTCCGGCAATGTGGAGTCCAAGAACGCAAAACGATAGAATGATTTTCGCTGCGGAGTGGCGAATAGCACTTGAAAATCAACAAAATATTGATTTTTGGCAAGACATGGTGGCTGGATTGATTATTAAGGATAATGTTGTTCTTGGTGTAAAAACTAGTTTGGGATCAGAAATTAGATCAAAAGCTGTAATCTTAACTAATGGAACCTTTTTAAACGGCATTATACATATTGGTGAGAAAAATTTTGGTGGTGGTAGAATATCGGAGAACAAAGCGACAGGTATTACAGAACAATTGGTTTCTATAGGTTTTGAGAGCGGGAGAATGAAGACAGGTACGCCCCCTCGAATTGATGGTAGGTCATTAGATTATTCGAAAATGGAAGAGCAAAAAGGCGATGAAAGTCCTTCGTCGTTTTCTTTCAGAGATTCTATCGTTTTGCGCCAACAGAAAAGCTGCCACATAACTTATACAAATTCAGCTGTACATGAAACATTGAAAAAGGGTTTTGGTAAATCACCTATGTTTCAGGGGCGAATCGATGGTGTTGGGCCTAGATATTGCCCAAGTATTGAGGATAAGATTAATCGATTTTCGGACAAGGAAAGACATCAAATTTTTGTTGAACCGGAAGGATGGAACACAATTGAAGTTTATATTAACGGCTTTTCCAGTTCACTTCCTGAAGATGTGCAGTTTGATGCGTTAAGACAAATACAAGGTTTTGAGCATGTTAAGATGTTTCGACCTGGTTATGCCATCGAATATGATTATTTTCCTCCACATCAGCTTGATTTAACGCTTGAAACACGAAACATTCGCCAGTTATATTTTGCCGGTCAAATTAATGGCACAACCGGATATGAGGAAGCGGCCTGTCAGGGTTTAATGGCAGGAATAAATGCCTCTCTATCTATTAAAGGTGATGATTGTTTAATATTAAACAGAGATCAGGCTTATATAGGGGTATTAATTGATGATTTGATAAACAAGAGTACAAATGAACCTTATCGCATGTTTACTTCCAGAGCTGAATATCGAATTCTGCTTAGGCAGGATAATGCAGACGAAAGATTAATGCCAATTGGTAATAAGTTAGGGACAATTAGTGAAGAAACTTATAATTCATTAAATGTTAAGTTGTTAAACATTAATAAATTATTAAACCACTTAAATTCTAACCTTGTTTTATCCAAAGAATTGAATACATATTTAAACTCAATTAACTCTACTACAGTACAAGAGAAGATAAGTCTGTCAAAATTATTGAGCAGACCTAATGTTGACATATACGGTTTGCTTAACTCATGTCAACTTGAAAATATGCTAAAGGATTTTGATGACAAGGTGCTTAGCGGTGCGGAAATATTGATTAAATACGGTGGTTATATTAAAAAAGAAAAAGATATAGCCGATAAACTAAAGCGTCTTGAGAACATCGTATTAAATGATGATTTAGATTATTCTAAAATTCATTCTTTATCTGCTGAGGCAAAAGAAAAATTAAGTTTAATAAAACCAAAAACCATTGGTCAAGCCGGTAGGATTAGTGGCGTTAATCCATCGGATGTGAGTATATTACTAGTTAGCCTAGGCCGATAGAGGTATATATTGTGCTTTTTGCCTAAACTATTGTTAGTCAATTATGTTTATTGGTAAAACGTAATTACCATGCAAGCGGCAAAAAAATATTACGAACACCAAACCAATTATTTCAAGAGCAAGAATAACATACATAAAGTTATGTTACTTGTTAGGGTTTTGAATAATTTTATACGACACGATATTTTGAATCATATATATATCAACAAAGAAATAATTGTAACGGACATATATACGAAATTACGTTTGGAACAATCTGTTGTTAGTCAACATCTTGCAGCGCTAAAATCCGTGTATATAATTAAATGCAGAAGATCCGGTAAAAATATTTACTACTCGGTTGATAGCGAAATTGTGATGGATTATATAAAATTAATAAATAATATATCAACTTCGGATAATGCTTTTATGAGTGACACAAGAATTGATTTTGGTAACATCACTTTCGCATTTGAATTTCTGAGAGTTGTAAGTCACGATTTAAGACAAAATATAATATCATTCATATTAAATAATAACAACTTTGTAAATGTAAACGTTATCTATAACAATTTAAATTTGCAACAATCTGTAACATCTCAGCATTTACGGTTATTAAGGGAAATAGGTATTTGCAAAACAAAAAAAGACGGTAAGAAAATATTTTATATAGTAAATGACGTACAATTATCAAATCATATAAATTTATTTGATGAGTTTATCAAAACTCACGATAAGTCTAACATCTTTTTTATAGATAAATAAGCTTTTGCTCTTGTTAATTCCGGAATTACTATTTCAGGTAATTCATTCAATAAACAACTGTACAACTTTTCCAGTGTGTTCCGTTTCATATGCGGACAATCGTTACATGCACAGGAATTATCCGGCGGCGCAGGAATGAATATTTTATTAGGTGATTTTTTTTGCATTTGATGTAGAATGCCCGTTTCGGTGACTACGATAAATTTATTTGCTTGATTATTAACAGTAAAATTTAATAATGATGTTGTTGAACCTATATAATCTACTATTTTTAATATTTGATCTTCACATTCCGGATGTGCTATTATCAATGCATCTGGATGATTACGTTTAATGTTTTCTAATTTATTTTTTGAGAATAATTCGTGGACCATGCACGATCCGTTCCATAAAAGCATTTCTCTTCCTGTTATTTTATTTATATAAGCACCAAGGTTTTTATCCGGAGCAAAAATTATTTTTTGTTCTATTGGAAATGATTCAACAATTTTTTTTGCATTACTACTCGTACAAATAACATCACTTAATGCTTTTATTTCTGCAGAGCAATTAATGTATGAAATAACAATATGGTCATTATGTTGATTTTTAAATTCAATAAATGATTCAGGTGGACAGGAATCAGACAATGAACATCCTGCTTTTAAATCCGGAATAAGTACTTTTTTATTTGGATTTAAAATTTTTGCCGTCTCTGCCATAAAATGCACTCCTGCAAAGACAATTATATCTGCATTTGTTTTTTCAGCCTCTTGGCTCAACTGTAAACTATCTCCAATAAAGTCAGCAATGTCTTGTATATCTGAGTTTTGATAATAGTGTGCTAAAATGATTGCGTTTTTTTCTTTTTTAAGCCTTGTTATTTCTGAAAACAAATCCAGATCTATATCCGGAATTAAATTAGTAGTCACTCTCAACTTAATTTTTTATTTAAGTAATAAACAAACATATAATTAATAAAGAATTTTTAAAGTAATTATTATAAGTTATTAATGATGTTGATTCGTTTATTAATTAACACAAAAATATTTTGATTTAATATTTCTAACGCTAATTAACATCTTTATTTAAATTAATTATCTAAATAACAGATAGTTAACATAATCAAGATTAATGTTGAGAATAGTTTATGTTAGTAATTATATACAGAAAAAACAAACAGACGATATGATAAAATGTGAATAATCTTTACTAAAGGCTTGTTTTAAAAACATCGTCCAGTATTAAAATAAATAAACTTCTACTTATTCACATTACAAGTGACGAAATACACAATTGAATAACTACAGATGAACACGTTATAAACGTTATTTATAGTATCTATTATTTTTGATGTATTCGCAAACCGGATCTGGAACGAAGTATCGAATTGATTTTTTTTCTCGAACTAATTGTCTGATATAGGTTGATGAAATATTAATAAAAGAGAAGTCAAATATTTTCACATTAATATAGCTACTGTATGGACTTATTGTATTTCCTCTGTTATAAACATAAATACTATAGTTCGCCAAAAGGGTCTCATAGTTCTTCCATTTATTTAATGATATGAGATTATCTGATCCCATGATTAAAACAAATTGATGTTTTGGATATTTTTCTTCTAATAATTGTAAGGTGTCGATAGTGTACGATGGCGCAGACCGTTTAAATTCTATATCGCAGGATTTGAAAGCAACGTTATCCTGTATAGCCAGATTGACCATGTGTAAACGGTCATATTGATTTAACAGAGTGTTTTTATCCTTAAGTGGGTTATGAGGCGATATAACAAACCAGATTTTTTTACAGTCAGTATAATTTATGATTTGATTAGCTATAATAAGGTGTCCATTATGAATAGGATTAAAGGAACCAAAAAATAAACCAATCTTCACGACTTATCAGGCAACCGGTTTAAATCGTTCAAATTTATTTTTACAATTATAACAGAAGTGCAAGGAGCGACAAAGCGTAGAACCAAACAACGCATTAATAGTAGTATTGTCGCTTCCACAGTAAGGGCACACAGAATTCATAATCATATCATCTGTAACGATGCCGTTATGTTTTATCGGAGTGCCAAGTTTAAAATCTTCAAGCAATATCTTTCCTTTTTCAGTAACCCGATCCGAATTCCATAGTACATCTTTGTCTAGAACAACCGACACGGAGGGTATACCATGTTGTTCAAGGTTTAATTTTATGTTGGATTGAATAAGCTGAATAGCGGGGCAGGCTGTAAATGTAGGTATCATTTTCACAACGACATTATTGTCGTTGATTAATACATCTGTAATCATACCCATATCGATCACCGATATCACGGGAATTTCAGGGTCCATAACTTTTTCGAGCAAGGACAGAACATATTCTTTGTTGATGTTCAGATGGTTTACCATTCAGTAGTATAGTCTGTGCGAATAACCTCTGTCATTTCATTAATAAGGTTTTCCAGTTCAGTTAAATGATATCCCCTTCTACCACCAAGTTTAATTTCGCCTTCTTTAATTACAGGCACCTTGATATTAAAACTATTCAACGATTCGGTAATGAAACTATGCCACTTATTTTGTAATGCTAATTCGCCAACAAATATTCCATTATCGATTAAGTCTGACTCGTAATTACCCAACTCAAACATACCCATGGCGTATGGAAGCAACTCGTCCACGGCACTCTGTATGCGCAATTTGCTTTCTTCATTGCCGTTAAGTGTTAAACTTTTCATCCAGATGTCGGCATGAAGAGTATGGTATTTTATTTCACCCTTAAATTTTGTAGCCAAAGATTTCAGCGGCAAAAATGTAGAATTGCTTAGATAGTTATACCGGAATGATTCGGCATGATCAAATAAATAATGGCGAACCAAGGTAAAGGCATAATCGCCAATAGGCAGTTCGACAAACTGACAAGATTTAAAATCAGAGGCGTTTCGACGAAAAGCAATAAAATCCGGAACCTCCATATTAAACTGCTCATGCAATATATTGTACAATGCCTGAGCGTGACCTATCTTGTCCTGAGCCATTGATGAAAAAGAGATGTCTTCTTCCAACATAGGGCCAATACCGGTCCATTCGCTGTTTCGGTGACCAATGATTAAGGCATCGTCTGCCATTCGCAGAATTAAATCTTTAACAGATTCCATGGTTTATTTTGGTGCGTTTTCTTTTTTGAATTTATTTATTTTATCACGCACCTTGAAGCCGCCAGCCTCACGATACGTTTTTTCTGGAGTAGTTTCAAACATATCTTCATCATCGTAATGGAATGAGTAAATATTTGAAGATTGAGTGACCCACATATTGGCACATTTTAATCTTCTTCCGTATTGTTCTTTAGCAAAAACAAGAGCCATTTCCGGGTTAGCGGCATGCACAATACCAACGTGAACGTGATGTTCGCCACGCTTGCGCTGATGGAATACCTCATACGTTTCCCAGTTTTCCATAATGTTGAGAACAACATGTTCCGGATTTTTTTCCAGATCAATGCGGCGAATACGAGGATCCAGGCTTTCAATATTAGGCATAGGGAATCGTTTGTTTCATCGTTTGTTTTAATAAAGCATTGCGTACCCATCGGTTAGATTCTTCTGCAAACTTTCTAACCGCTAGCCGTTCAGCGTTACAAGGACCATCACCATTAATGACGCGCTTAAACTCGTTCCAGTCAGGATCAGAAAATTCCCAGCGTCCCGTTGATTCATTTTTTTTCAGATTAGGGTCGGGAATCGTGATGCCCAGCTCCAGTATTTTGGGAACATACATGTCCAGGAACTGATTGCGCATATCATCGTTAGAAGCCATTTTCACTTTCCAGCGCATAAGTTTTTCCCCGTGAACCGAAGCTTTATCAGAAGGACCAAAAAAGTGAATGATGGGTCGCCACCAGCGATTCAGGGCGTCTTGTAGCATATCTTTTTGAGCTTTTGTACCAACGGCTAGGGCAATAAACGCATCATGACCTTGTTTTAAGTGAAACGATTCTTCATAACAGATGCGTTCCAGGGCGCGGCAATAAGGCCCATAGGAGCCTTTAGCGTTAGCTACCTGATTTACGATAG
This sequence comes from Bacteroidota bacterium, assembly GCA_014190535.1. Lineage (GTDB taxonomy): Bacteria > Bacteroidota > Bacteroidia > Chitinophagales > UBA10324 > BJGO01. The sequence continues at coordinate 6,602 of BJGO01000120.1, forward strand.
CTGCCGCATCAATTAAAAAACCAATCACCGTTACATCGGCCCAGGTTTTTGCCGGGTAGTTAAATACATTCGAATATTTCGATTTTCCGCTTAACAGATCGTTAATCATCGCTTCGCGACTCTTTCCCAAGGTTTCGGCGGCGCTATATAGCAGCTGTGCGTGACCCATTTCGTCCTGTACCTTGGCGATAAGCACTAACTTTCGTTTAAATCCCGGAGCCCGGGTTATCCAGGTGCCTTCGGGCAAAGCGCCAATAACCTCAGAATGTGCATGCTGTTCAATTAATCGGATTAATTGTTTGCGATATTCAAAAGGCATCCAATCATGAGGTTCTATTTTTTCGCCGGCATCGATTCGTGCTTCAAATTCCTGAAGTTTCACCGGGTCGTCGATGTGATCTTTTTGGTCTTTATCTGATGGTTCTGAGAAGATGTAACCGCCTCCGTACATAAGGATTAGTTGTTTTTTATTCCGTTTAAAAAAATGTCAGTAATGATGTCAGAAATCTGTGAAGGGTTTAGTTTACCGTTTGGCTTGTAATAATCGTACAACCAGTTAATAGAAGAGAATAAAACCATCATCACAAATTTTTCGTGTATGTTTTTGAATAAACCCAGTTCTTCGCCGCGGCGAATCAGGTCGCGGTAGAAGCCTTCGTAGTTGTTGCGCATTTTTTTGAATGCACTCAAGTGCGGCTCGCTCAGGTGTTTCCACTCGTGAACAAATACGGCAGACTCATCGGCATGCGACGTAATAACCAACACATGCAGTCGTATGGCTTCTTTTAGTTGCTCCTCAGGCCTCTCTTGCAGGTGTTTTACTAATGGTATAATAGCTAAAAACTTTTCGGCCATAGTGAAGCATATTTGTTGCAACATGGATTCCTTTGAATCGATATGATTGTAAAGACTAGCCACTTCTATACCTACCGTGCTTGCGATATCGCGCATAGAGGTAGCGCTGTAGCCGCGCTCGCGAAACAGATTGCGGGCAGCGGAGTTGATATGTTCTTTGCGTTTTACTTTAACAGGCATCGTATAATTGCGAAAACAAAACTAACACTCGTTAGTTTAAAAAACAAAAAATTATTTTATAGACATTGATCTGAAGGATATGCTCCCGGATGTCAACATTGTATTTGTGATTAGTAAAATTATTTTAACCCCGGGGACATGTGGAATAACAAAAGACGAAGCGGACCTTCGAAAATAAA
>BJGO01000121.1 GCA_014190535.1 Bacteroidota bacterium
GATAACATACAAACTCAACAAACAGAGCAACAGGATAAAAAAATAGTACTTGAAACCGAATTGTTACAGTACGAAGCCAAATTGCAGGCAGACAAGAATGACTTTCTTGAAAAAGAAAAAAATCTATTGCAGGCCCAGCGGCAGTTGAATGAGCTGGTTAGTTATCTTAAGCAAAAGGAGAATGATAAAAATCTGGTAACTGAGAATATCCGGCACCTGAACGAAAAAGTAGAAAACTGGAAACGCCAGAATGATCAGGCATCCATTACTATTCAGTCTCTTGAGCAATCCATTGCATCTTTTACCGAACGTAAAACAACAGAAGAAACTACACTGATTCAGCTACAAACAGACCTAGAACAGGCTAAATCGAAATTGGAACTTATACGGCTTCAGCATACCGATGCACGCCGTGCACTCGAAAGTGAAAATCAACAGATGCGGAGTATTGAAAATGAAATTGTTGATTTAGAGAAAAAGATTACCGTGCTTAAAGTACAAAAAGATAATCTGATACGTGAAACCGATGTAAATGAGCGTGATCTCCAGCAACGAAATGAGGAACGAAGCAGGCTTGCCGAACAGCTTGTTGACCTCGAGCAAAAGGAAAACAGCGAACGCGACGCCATACATCATTTAACGCAATTGGCAGACTCCTCTCAACAACAAATTACTAATTTAGAGACTAAAATAAACGATGTACGTGAAGAACTTAATGCACGCCATCGTTCATTGGATGCCCGTCAGAATGAATTCAACCTGACGAAAAGTTTCATCGAGAACATGGAAGGCTTTCCCGACTCAATCAAGTTCCTGAAGAATAACAGTGACTGGAATAAACAAGCACCACTGTTATCCGATGTCATCAGTGCGCAAAGTGAATATCGTGTAGCTATTGAAAGTTTCCTTGAGCCTTACCTTAATTATTATGTCGTTAACGACATGCAGGAGGCGATGCAGGCTGTAAATCTCCTAAGCAATGCGGCCAAAGGGCGTGCAAACTTTTTTGTGCTGAATGACTTTGAAAACGAAACTGCAGAAACAGCTCCTGCCGAATCAGCAATTCGTGCTCTGGATGTTGTGGAATGCGAAGACCGATATCGTAATCTGGTAAATTACTTGTTACGTAATGTATTTATCGTTGATGAACAACAACAGCTACCCAATCTGAAAGCAACCTTTATTGCCCGAAGTGGTAAGTATATCAGAAACCGTTACTCTGTGAGTGGCGGGCAGGTAGGAGCCGCAGGTGGAAAACGTTTAGGCCGCGTAAAAAATCTTGAAAATCTGAGCAAAGAAATCAATCAGCTTAAGGCTGAAAGTGATCAGTTACGTCAACGACTTCAGGAATTCCAACAGGAACTTGCCTCACTGAAGAGTAACAATCACGATAAACAATTAGATGCACTTCGCGACACCTACAACCTGACAAGAAACCAAATTACCGGTATCAAAACAAAGCTGGAGAATATTGATCGATTCTATGTAGACTTTGATGTTAAGAAGAATTCCATAACCGAGCGTGGTACTGCAATTGATGCCGACCTCTTAATAATGAATGACGTTATTTCACAGAAGCAACAGATAAGAGAAAATCAGCAAGCTAAAATTCAGGAGGCCAATCAACAATTTAACCTCATTGATACGCAGTTAAGTGAAGCATCTCAGTTGTTCAATCAAAACAACATCCTGTTCCTGCAACAACAAAATAAAATAAACGCATTCACACAGGAAATCAATTTCAAACGCCTGCAACTGGATGAAACTAACCATAATATTGACCGAAACAAGACCGAATTGGAGTCGGCTTCACGGCAATTGCTCGAACTCGAGTCCAGAAAAAATGAAACGGAAGCCGAACTCATCCTTTTGTATGAGGATAAAACCCGTCAGGATAATTTGGTAGCGGATGTTGATCGTATCTTTTACGAAAGTCGTGGTGCGATTAATGAGTTGGAGGAACAAATCCGAAACATCGCAAAACAAAAAGAACATTGCGACCTGCTCTTGAACGAGATGCGTGATAAGGTTAATGATTTAAAACTACAGTTGGCTTCACTCAAAGAACGTCTCGACCTCGAGTTTAAAATAAGTATCGACGACCTCATGGAACAGGAACCCGGCGCAGAAATCAACAAAGAAGATCTGAATGAAAAAGTAGGACGTATGAAAAACCGTCTTGAAAACTTCGGAGAAATCAATCCTTTTGCTGTTGAAGCCTTTAACGAGATGAAACAGCGTGCCGATTTTATTGTTACACAAAAGAATGACCTGGTAACGGCAAAAGAATCATTGATGAATACCATTGACGAAATAGAATCCAAGGCGCGTGAGCAGTTTATGGAAGCATTTAATCAGGTAAAAGAGAATTTTGTTAACGTATTCCGAAATCTGTTTACTGCCGAAGATACCTGCGACCTCATTTTAAGTAATCCCGATAGCCCTCTGGAATCATCAATAGATATTATTGCTAAACCTAAAGGTAAACGCCCTCAAACAATTAATCAGCTATCCGGCGGAGAAAAAACCCTTACAGCCATATCCCTGTTGTTTGCGTTATATCTGCTTAAGCCTGCCCCATTCTGCGTACTGGATGAGGTTGATGCCCCATTAGATGACGCCAATGTTGGAAAATTTACCGACATCATCCGTCAGTTCAGCGACAAGTCACAGTTTATTCTTGTTACGCATAACAAACAAACGATGGCTTCGGTAGATGTCATCTACGGCGTAACGATGCAGGAAGAGGGTGTGTCGAAAGTTGTTCCCGTCGATTTCCGTCAGCTTCAGGAAGCTGAAGCAGTCTGATTTTATCAGAGCAATTCATTAAAGTGTCTAACACCAAGGTATTGTGAGGTGGTGAACCCTTCTGCATGAGTAACACCGATGTATTTACCATACATCAGGTGACGTCCTCTTAGAGCCTCCAAAAATTCAGGCTTACTGATATATGTTTCCGGCTCACCCGATTCCGGATTATGGAATTGTGTGCGGAATGCCCGAATGGCATCCCATTTACGATCCATATAGCCGGTAATATCGATTAGTATATCCGGTTTTAATTCTTTGTCCTGTATGTAATGCAATACCTTTCTTGGGCGCCAGGCCTCTTGAGCCGTATCATCTATAAAGGTTTCAATTTTTACCAGACCGGATAGGAAAGAAGCAGTAGCCACAAGTTCAGCGGCACGGGCATGATCGGGGTGCCTGTCCTCGATTGCATTGCATAAGATGATTTCCGGCTTGTATTTACGAATCATTCGGATAACCTGCAGTTGATGCACTTCATCATTTGTAAAAAAACCATCTCTCATATTAAGGTTTTCACGGATTTTGATACCCATAATACCGCCGGCATTCGAGGCTTCCTGGTCACGTTGTGCTGGAGTGCCCCGGGTACCCAACTCGCCACGTGTTAAATCAACAATACCGCATGCGTAACCGGAGTCCACATGCTTAATTAATGTTCCCGCACAGCTAAGTTCAACATCATCGGGATGAGCTCCAAAGGCTAGGATATCAAGTTTCATCGGCAGTTTTTATATGGACAAAGGAACAAATAAAACGACTTGTAAACGATGACAATGGATTTTGCTTACCTTAGTCTATAGATTAACTAACAAGCCCTGCATTTCATTAGCAGGCTCCTATCCTACTTCCTGAGGGTATAACAGCCCCTTTCTTAATAATTACAATACCATCAACAATTGCATAGTTTGGCGCATCCTCATCGGGCAGGTGGTCGGCACCACGAATGCAGACATCATTTCCTATTCTGCAGTTTTTATCCAGTATTGCCTGCTCAATTGAACACCGTTCACCTACACCGGTGCCCGGATGCTGAGGCTCTACTCCCTGTCCGGTGGACTGATAAAAATCGGCGCCCATCATGTAGGCGTTTCTGATTACAGTGCCTTGACCAACTCGTGACCGTATTCCAATGATACTGTTTTCAATAAGTCGGGCATTAATGATACAACCATCTGCCACCAGCGCCTCGTTCAGATGGGTGCCAAACAATTTGCTTGGGGGCAATAATCGTGGATGGGTATATATTTTACGCTGTACATCAAAAAGCTTGAATCTAGGTGAAGCCGAAGTGAGTTCAATGTTAGCCTCATAGAATGAACGGATGTTTCCTATATCCGTCCAATAGCCATTGAATTCGAAGCTTGCAACACGCTTACCACTGTTGATCGCTTCGGGAATAATTTCTTTACCAAAATCGTTTGCCGCCGGATACTTATTAAACAGCTCTTCCATCGTGTCTTTATTAAATATGTATATGCCCATATTGGCCAGATAAACACATCCGGCTTTTTCATTCTCTTCGCTTACCGGCGATTTCCAATTAATTAATTCATTGTCTTTCGGCTTTTCAATGAATGAACCGATTAATCGTTCATCGTTTACTTTCATAATACCAAAGCCGGTGGCATCTCTTGCTGAAACGGCTGTTGTGGCAATAGTCAGATTTGCTTTTTTTGAAATATGATAGTGTGCCAGAGCCTCGAAATCCATCTGATATAATTGATCGCCTGATAGAATGAGGATATAATCAAAATCGTGATTAACTAAATGATGCATACTTTGCCTAACCGCATCAGCCGTACCCTGATACCACTCCTTGCTTCCGGGAGTTTGTTCTGCAGCCAGAATATCAATAAATCCGGGGTGAAATACATCAAAGTGGTAGGTGTTTTTAATATGGGCATTAAGCGATGCACTGTTAAACTGAGTTAAAACAAATATTCGCTTCACACCACTGTTGATACAATTCGAAATAGGTATATCAATCAGACGGTATTTACCGGCAATAGGCACGGCAGGTTTGGAACGTTTTTCCGTAAGCGGAAATAATCGGGTACCGGCACCACCGCCCAGTATGAGACAAACCATTTTAATCATATCATCGTTTTTGATTTTGTCAGGTATTCGTATATCGCAAGGTACGGTTTAATTGCTTCATTCCAGGAGAAATCGATTTGCATATTTTTTATGCTGATGGAATCAAGCAATTCAGGATTTTGAAATAATGAAACAGCTCTTTTCAGACCGTTGTATAGTTCGTCTACTGTAGCATTTTTTATCTTAATACCTCGTGGAGATGCATCCGTAAGATCAGTTACGCTGCCACGAAGGCCGCCGATATCATTCACAATCGGTATCGTACCATAATGCATGGCATACAATTGATTAAGCCCGCAAGGTTCAATGCGGGATGGCATAATCAGAAAATCGGCCGAGGCATACATGCGATGGGATAATGGTTCATTGTAACCCTGTGCATACTTTACGTGGGCTGAATGTTTTACCGAACACAAGCGAAGCGCCTGTTCTATATCTGCAGATCCGGAACCCAGCAGGAGCATATAGACCTCGGTCTGTTGCAGTAATTTGTTGATGGCATCCGGAATTAAATCGGCACCTTTTTCATGGACCAATCTACCGATGAAAATGAATAATGGTTTATCGAACTTGAAGCCATAATCACGACACAGAGATTCTTTATTTGCCTTTTTAAATTCCCGGGAAAGCGAGCCTTCCCGTAGATGATCGATATAGCGATCCCGTTCAGGGCTCCATACCTCGCCATCAATTCCATTAATTATCCCGAAACATTTTTGATGTTCTTTTTGAAAAAGAGTTTCCAACCCATTCGCAAATTGCATCAGCTCTTGCAGATAGCCTTTAGATACTGTTGTAACTGCCTGCGCACATTTAACGGCACAAGCCATAGGATTAATGGCATCATTCCAATCCAGCAAGCCATATACCTGTGAAGGTAAATATGGTAAAATGTATTTTTTGTCCCAACTGAAGGCGCCCTGATAAAGACCGTTATGTATAGTGAAAACAGTTGGAATCGATCTTAATGCGTGAAACTCGGGACCGCATTGCATAAATAAGGGTATCAATCCGCAATGATGATCGTGAACGTGAATAAGCTTTGGTTTGGTCTGAAACTGCTTAACCCAGTTTAAGACAGCCAATTGAAAAGCGATGTACCGTTCCGGTTCGTCGTGGTAGGGATATCCGTTTTCACGCACGTAAATACCTCTGCGAAGAAACAAATCATTCAATTCAACCACGTAGAGTGGAAAGCCGAGAGTACCGGTAGTTTCCCGTAATACTCTAAAACCCACATCGCCATAATACCACCTAAAGCTACCGGCATAATCAACGGCAAATGAGGCCTGATTAAGCCAGGGCGTGTCGTGTTTAGGCATGATGAGTGCCGTAGAAAGATTAACCTGATTCAGATATTTAGGAAGCGCCCCTGCCACATCGGCAAGCCCCCCGACTTTTGCAGCAGGATAACATTCAAAGGAACAGTGCAATATGTCCATTGTTCTTATTTATCGTGGAAGAACAATGCCCGCAATTCATTGGCGTCTTCCACCTTCATTCTGCCTCCCAGTACAAGTCTGACCTGACGTCTGCGCAAAGCACCATCATATAATTTTTTATCGTGATCTGTTTCAGGGATAAGTTCGAGATTAAGCGGAGCCGGCTTGCCTTCATTGTTCAGACTCACAAAGGTAAAGTAGGCATCATTGCTTTTAACCTTACGTTTTCCATAATCTTTATGAACCCAAATTTCCAGATAAACCTCCATTGAGGTTCTGAACGTGCGGGTAACCTTGGATTCTATGGTGAGCACATCGCCAACATTGATAGGCTCGTGAAACGACACATTATCTACCGATGCAGTAACTACAGGCGATTCAGCAAGTTTGGATGCGGCAATGGCCGAACAGATATCCATCCAGTACATCAAACGACCTCCGTGCAGATTACCCAGATTATTGGCATCTTTTATCTGAACAAGTTCGGTCATAATGGTTAACGTATCCTTGGGATATTTCATAATTCATTTATTTAGTTTAATAATCAAAGTTCATTTAAAACGGCATCATTATATAACCTATACCATAATAACCATCAATTGGTTATTGATTACATCCTGATGCACTTTGGCTAAACGGATTGTTCAACGATATTTTTTTTTATAATGTTTTGTAAATCATATATCAAAACACGTATTATTGCACCTTGTTTTTAATTAGTCTAAATAAAATTAATGAAATTCATTTTTTTGTTGTTTTTAACCGCTTTTTTCATCGAACAGATAAAGGCGCAAACTACAGTTGAGGATACCATTACGGCAAAATGCATAGACCAGATTATCATCACAGGAACAAAGATTAACTCTGTTCCGGGATCCTGTCAGTTAATTGGTCAAAAAACATTGGAAAAACTAAATCAAACGAATATCAATAATCTAATTAAAACGATACCCGGAGTATGTGTGCGAGATGAAGAAGGTTTTGGGTTAAGACCTAATATTGGATTGAGGGGAACACAAGTGAACCGAAGTGCAAAAATTACGCTCATGGAGGATGGTATTTTGATAGCACCCGCCACCTATGCTGATCCATCGGCTTACTATTTTCCAAATCTATCGCGCTTGCAAGGTATTGAAATACTTAAAGGAAGTAGTCAGATTAAATATGGTCCCTATACCATTGGTGGTGCATTAAATCTGATTACACATCAAATACCGGAATCATTTCAAATACACACATCGTTAGGCTACGGCAGTTTCAATACGACTCAGTTCAGATTACGCATGGGCAATAGCTATAATCATTTTGATTACCTGATCGACGCAAATCACTGGGCTACCCGAGGTTTTAAAGAACTTGATTCAGGTGATCCAACCGGTTTTACCCGACGAGACATTATGGGTAAACTCC
>BJGO01000122.1 GCA_014190535.1 Bacteroidota bacterium
CCTGGGACAGTGAGCCAATGCGAGCATCAATAAAGAAGTAAATATCGTTTAAATTACATACCCGGAAAGAGACTCCTGCCAACTAACCCACGAAAGGGCCATGGAATAGACATCAGAATGAGCAAAAGCGATATAGTAAAATACACAGCACCTATTCTGAACTTTTGTTCATCGGTTTGTTTCTTCTTACTGATTATACGTCCAACCTGAGCAATAACTACTGCCAGGATCATCATCGAAATATGTTCAACGCCCCAGAAACGCAATACCGAATCTTTCATCGTGCGTCCCATATCCATCATAGCTGTTTCTGTAATCGGACTAAGGAAAAAATAGAGAACCAGACCAATCACCAACTGTAAATGCAGAGAGCCTACATAAAGTGCGCCCCACATGTTATCCGACGAGGTAAAGGTCTTTTTACCGGTTAAACCGGTAACATAGCGATAGATGGCCACCAGGGCGAAAATCAGCACAAACCATCTGAGTAGGTTGTGCGTGTGCAGTAATCCCGAATACATAATAATTTTTTATTTTTTAATGATTGAATCAGATTTCTCTGTTGATGTCAAATTGTTCAAGATAATCGGCAACACGACGAAGGAAAGATCCGCCCAAGGCCCCATCAACAGTGCGATGGTCGTAACTGAGCGAGAGGAACATCATATGACGAATAGCAATAACATCACCATGAGCAGTCTCAAGTACAGCAGGCTTTTTCTTAATAGCACCGGTTGCCATAATGGCTACCTGAGGTTGATTGATGATTGGTGTACCCATAACATTACCAAATGTTCCCACATTAGTTAAGGTAAAGGTTCCACCGTCAATTTCGCTGGGCTTAAGCTGATTATTTCTGGCACGCTCTGCCAGGTCATTTACTTCTTTGGTAATACCAAGCAGATTTTTCATGTCGGCATTTTTAATTACCGGCACAATCAGATTACCGCTGGGAGTAGCCGCGGCCATACCGATATTAATATCTTTTTTACGAATGATATTATAACCATCAACAGAAGCGTTTACCATTGGAAAATCTTTTATGGCTTTTACAATAGCTTCGATAAATAATGGGGTAAATGTAATTTTTTCGCCTTCTCTTTTTTCAAACATTTTCTTCACCTTCTCACGCCAAAGCACCATATTGGTAACGTCGGTCTCAACAAAGGACGTAACATGAGGTGAGGTATGTTTACTCCGAACCATATGGTCAGCAATAAGTCTCCTCATACGATCCATCTCGATAATTTCGACATTACCACTGTAACTGACAGCAGGAGTGTTTTGAGCAGAAATAACAGGTGATGATTCAATTGCTTGTGCCACCGGCGCAACTGCTGTATTAACCGATTGAACCGGAGCGGCATTTCGGTTGCTGATATAATTCAGTATATCTTTTTTTGTTACCCGATTCTCGGCTCCGGTACCGGGTATATTTTCCAGTTCGGCAAGACCAATACCCTCTTCACGAGCTATGTTCAGCACAAGCGGAGAATAAAATCTTGAGCCATCAGATACCGCTTGATTGGTTTGAATTATGTTCTTAGTAACCGGCGGTTGAATAACCTGAGTAGGGACCGATTGGGATTGAGTTACATGAGTGGCAGGAGATGGTCTTGTTGCGGTACCGGCCTCAGTTTCAATAAGGGCAATTGCTTTTCCTACCTGAACGATATCATTTACATTAAAAAGGATCTTACTGATTGTTCCCGCAAATGGAGAGGGCACTTCAGAATCCACTTTATCGGTTGCTATTTCAAGTATCGGCTCATCCAAGGAAACACGGTCACCTTCTTTTTTTAACCATTTCAAAATGGTCGCCTCGGTAATGCTCTCACCCATTTTGGGCATAATCAATTCTACTACAGCCATGTGTAAATTTTATTCGTTTATGATGGTGCTCAAAAATAGGATTTTTAATGGAAGTACCCTTTAGTTGTTCGTCAGGATTGCGTGAAATTACCTTTTATAACCCGATAAAGCATGAACAGAGCGTTAAGTGCCGACATCTCAATATTCTGTAGCCGTGATCGGGTAAACAGGAACTTTTTTGTGTAAACCGTGTCGTGATCAGCAATAGCAACCCATACCGTGCCTAGAGGTTTTTCATCGGATCCGCCTTCCGGGCCGGCTATGCCCGAAATGGCAATACCATAATCACTTATTAACAGAAGTCTAACCTGATTAGCCATTTGTTTAACGGTTTCTTCACTCACCGCACCGTGTTGTAGCAAGGTTTCATGATTAACCTGTAATAGTTGTTCTTTAAGGTCGTTTTGGTATGCAACTATACTTCCTCTGTACCAGTCTGACGATCCGGGTACCGAAGTAATCTTGTGCGCCATATATCCGCCCGTACAACTTTCAGCAGTTGCTACGGTCATATGCTTAGTTTGCAATAGTTTACCTACAGCAACTTCGATGCCTTCATCGAGGAGGGAAAATATATTTTGATCGATGATTGGGATGAGATGCTCAACTGCTTGTTGCATTTCCTTTTTTAGTACCTGTAAATCACTTCCTCGCCCTGATAAACGCAGCCTAACCTGACTAAGATTAGGCAAATAAGCAAGTTTGATATGATGGGGAAGCGCCTGCTCCCAGTGTCTTATTTTTTCGGCCAGAAACGATTCCCCAACGCCTGCAGTCATAATGGTGATATGCTCGATATGTTCTCTGGAAAATCGTTTTTTGAGTTCGGGCAAAACATAAGACGTCATCATTTCCTTCATTTCAAAAGGTACACCGGGCATGCTGACAATCACCTTTTGATTTTTTTCAAATAACATGCCGGGTGCTGTGCCAAGTTTATTCCTTATAGGAATACAATGCTCGGGCACCTCAGCTTGTTTATAATTGGATTCAATCATAGGTCTGTTCACCTTTTTAAAAAAAGATGTCACATCATTAAGTACATCGGCATTGGTTACCAAACGGCTATTGAAGTATTGACTCAACGTATGTTTGGTAATATCATCTTTTGTTGGACCAAGACCTCCGGTAATCAAAATGATATCGGCAACTTGCAGGGAATCGTCCAGTGCTTTTACAATTTCATCGGCACGATCACTTACAGCGACCCGGCGTAATACAGGAATACCGATTTTACTTAACTCTGAACCGATCCAGGCTGAATTGGTATCAATAACCTGACCAATCAATAGTTCATCACCAATAGTTAAAATGACACAATTGCTCATTATTTTATTATTTAAAAATTTGGCAGGTAATTTGACAAACATGCCATTACAAACAAAATAAACATGAAAAAAGTCATCTTGTTCGCAGTATTGTTACTCAGCATTCAGCAAGTAGGAAGCTGTCAGGTTATCAAACTTAAAAAACCTACAATTCCGGGCAGTGGATCAACTAACAATAATGCATCCAACGTCAGCAATACAGAAATGGTAAGCGCCCTACGTGATGCGCTGTCGCAGGGTATAAACAACGGTGCCGACAAGGTATCTAAGACTGACGGTTATTTTAAAAATACAGCAATTAAAATACTAATGCCTGATGACGTTAAGAATGTGGAATCTAAACTCAGACAACTAGGTATGGGCAGTATGGTGGATAAGGCTATTCTGAGTATGAACCGTGCCGCCGAACAAGCCGCAAAGGAATCCAAACCTATCTTCATTAATGCGATTAAAAACATGACCATTACGGATGCCGTTAGCATACTTAAAGGTTCGGATAATGCCGCTACAACGTATCTCAGAAATAATACCAGTGTTCAACTTACCGAAAAATTCACACCCATTATTGATAAGGCTTTAGAAAATACACAGGCAACCAAATACTGGAGTGATGTGTTTACCAACTATAATAAAATACCCGGCGTTCAGAAGATAAATCCTGATTTATCAAAATATGTTACGCAAAGAGCGCTGGATGGACTATTTAAAATGATTGCCGATGAGGAATTAGCTATTCGAAAGGACCCGGTTGCACGAACAACCGATATTTTGAAAAAAGTATTCGGGATCAACTGGTAGTTGATTATTCCATCGTATATATCGAAATCTTGAATTTCCCGACAAAAAAACATAACTGATCCTATTGGTAACACAATATTCTTGTTACAAGAATGGTTTTTAAGCAATTAATACTACTTTTGCCGACCGAAAATGAAAAAAGGATTAGTTTATAGTCTATTTATGTTACTCATTCTGTGCAGTTATCCAACTATTGCTCAGCACGAAACCAATGAACATTCCTTACCTGTCAGCTCCAATGAACATACGTATGAGTTGGGCATAACCGGTATGGGTTATCACTTTATTAGTATCATGCCCGAAACGTATCTCAACAGATTTCTTTTCACACAGAACAGAGGTTTAATTTTTAAGCGTGCCATCAATCAAAAATTATGGTTACGTGTAATACTTGAAAACGAACGTTTCGTGATTAACCACGAAGGCAGGCAGTATTATGAGGTGGCGGATTCCTTTAACGTTGCCGGAAATTATAATGGAAACAAACTAGCAGTTGGTTTAGAACGACGCTGGCAAATGACCGATCGGCTATCTATGAATACCGGGATAGATGCTCAGTTCAGTCAGTATTTTTACCGCGGTATCATTGAAAATAATCAGGGACTATACAAGCATATCGACAATGCCGTTTACTCCACTACCGGTCTTAGCCCATTTGCCGGAATCCAATATCATATATCAAGGAAGGTAAATATTGGATTTGATGTCAGTTTCGACATTACCTATATTCACCGTAAATCATACATAGAAGTGACTCGTCCGGAACCGGGGTCATATCAGATGACCTCAAACAAGATGGATGTAAATCCAAATCCGATTCGTAGAATCTTCATCAATTATTCTTTTTAGAAATTTATATCGCGGTAAATTCACGCTGTGTTTGATATTACAACGGTTTCACTAGACTGTTTCAATGATTTCGCTATAAAACTTTACCAGTGGCAGTTGACCCATGTACCTGTATATCGTGATTTTGTAAATAAAATGTATAAGAAATCCCTTTCGGTTACCCAATACGAAAACATTCCATTCTTACCAATACAGTTCTTCAAGACTCATCGCGTTATTGCGGAAAATATGAGTCCGGAGATTACCTTTACTTCGAGTGGAACGGGAGGAACAGTAAGCTCTCATTATGTGGCTGAAACCTTGCATTATCACGCTTCATTTACAAACGGATTTTATCGAAGATATGGCCACCCTGATTCTTATTGTATCATCGCCTTGCTACCCTCTTATCTGGAACGGAGTGGCTCATCATTAATTTATATGATGCAAACGCTGATAAAAGAAACGAAACATCCCAAAAGTGGTTTTTTCATCAATCAATTCGAAACCATCAATCAAATTATCATTGATAATGAACTGAAAGCCCAAAAGACGATAATATTAGGTGTAACCTATGCTCTTTTAGACTGGGTGCAACAGTGGCCCGGTGCAATCCTGCAACACACCACCGTGATAGAAACCGGAGGCATGAAAGGTCAACGTAAAGAAATGCTACGTAACGAAGTTCATGGAATAATCGGTCAAAAATTAGGTATCGAAAATATTCATAGTGAATATGGCATGACAGAATTATTATCGCAGGCCTATTCTCACGGTAAGGGATTATTCGATACGCCCCCCTGGATGCGTGTTCTGGTTCGTGATCCATATGATCCGGCTGCGGTTTATGCTAAGAATAAATACGGAGCAATCAACATAATTGATCTCGCTAATCAATACTCCTGTGCATTCATTGCAACAGATGATTTAGGTTTTGTTAATGATGAAGGTCAGTTTACTATTAGTGGACGATCGGATAACAGCGACATACGAGGTTGCAACCTGATGATTTACTGATCAAGTTTGGCCGATTTATTTAACAAGATCATATCAGCCAGTATTATCCAACAAAAAGCTTCAACAATGCTCACGGCACGAGGCAATACACATGGATCGTGACGGCCACCGGCCTCTAACTCAACAGGTTCTCTATCCCTGTTTATCGTTGATTGTAGTGATGCTATGGTTGAAGTTGATTTAAATGCTACCCGAAAGGTGATTGGCATGCCATTGGTGATACCTCCAAGGATGCCGCCGGAATAATTAGTCTTTGTTCGGATTTGACCATCCTGAATGATAAATTCATCGTTGCTGATGGATCCGGGAATTTGTGTGCCCTGAAAGCCGGAACCAAATTCAAATCCGTGAACGGCATTTATAGAAAACATAGCCGCCGCAAGTGCAGACTGAAATTTATTAAATAGTGGTTCACCAAGCCCGGCCTCCGCATTCCGGATCTCACCGCTGATAATGCCTCCAATACTATCACCCTGTTGTTTGATTGTCGTAATCAAGTCGGCCATTTGCTTAGCGGCCTTCTCATCAGGGCAGCGCAGAGGGTTCGTATAAATTTGGGATTGTATTACTTTCTCTGTGGTGCACTTCGATGGAATTTCACCTATCTGACTTACGTATACGAGTACTTCAGGCAGTATTCTGTTGGTATAATACTGAGCAATAAATTGTTTAGCAATGGCACCGGCAACCACAACCGATGCCGTTGTTCTTGCCGATGAACGACCGCCGCCCCGGTGATCACGATGTCCATACTTTACCTCATAAGTATAATCGGCATGCGATGGTCTGTACAGGTCTTTTAATTGAGTGTAATCATCACTGCGTGCATCTTCATTTGGTATCGTGAAGCCTATCGGTGTGCCGAGCGTTAGACCATCAAATACACCACTCAATAATTCAACATTATCGCCCTCTTTACGTGAGCTTGTATATACAGACTGACCGGGCTTTCTATTTGCCAATGCTTCCTGAATGGCATCCAGGTTCAGTTTAACGCCGGCCGGACAACCATCAATAATACCACCTATGGCCTTACCATGGCTTTCACCGAAAGTCGTTATTCGAAATATGCAACCAAATGTATTAGCCATTTTTATTAAGTCAGTTCTGTTTTTTTCTATTGATTTGTGGTCTCAATAACATTACTTATGGACTTGGTGTTCAAAAATATAAAAAAGCTTTGTCAGATACGCACTACCGACATCACAATGGTCAAAGGTGCCGATATGGCAACACTGCCATCATTAGATAATGCATATCTCTACATTCGGGACGGACGCATACATGCCTTCGGAAGCATGAACACCTACCCTGCTGACATACCGGAATCATCAGCTGTTCGAATAATTGATGCACAAAATAAATGCCTCTTACCTGCTTTTTGCGATTCGCATACCCATCTGGTTTTCGCCGCCTGGCGTGAAACTGAATTTGTTGATAAAATACAAGGGTTAACCTATGAACAGATTGCACAAAAGGGAGGTGGTATTTTAAATAGTGCCAGGCGTTTACAAAATACTTCGGAACAAGAATTATACGAGAGTGCCTTGTTGCGCATAGAAGAAATCAAAAAATTCGGGACCGGAGCCGTTGAAATAAAAAGTGGATATGGACTAAATACAGAGTCCGAGTTAAAAATGTTGAGAGTGATTAAACGATTAAAAGAAACAACATCGCTTACTATCAAATCCACTTTTTTAGGTGCACATACTTATCCTGAGGCTTTTCGAAATAACCATGAAGGTTATATCAGGGAGTTGATTGACTATATGTTGCCCGCCATCAACGATGAACAACTTGCCGATTATATTGATGTTTTTTGTGATCGGGGATTCTTCAGT
>BJGO01000123.1 GCA_014190535.1 Bacteroidota bacterium
AGTAATAGGACTAATAAATGGCGCATTTATTATCTGAGTCCCACCACATGAATTTGTAATGGTTAATGTTCCTGTTGCAGGTGGTGACTGAACCTGCAAACTCCCGGTTAGTGTATAAAGTCCGTTAACACAAGTTCCGGGTATGGCCGTAAGGATATTGCAATTTGTTGTTCCTGCGCCGGCTTGACCAATATTGATCTGACTGAAATTAATAACTCCGGCTTGATTGGAATAATTTGTTATCAGCACCAAATACCATTGACCTGCTATTGCATTGGCGATGTTGGCCTGTTCTACCGCTGCTGGCGAATAACTACAATCAATGATGTTACCTGCAGTAATCCCGCTGCACATAGCCCCTTGCGATACAAATGGGCCCCACATAATAAAATCCACATCTATTGGGACTCCCGTACTGGTAGATTGCGATATATTAAAATCAATAGGGCCACTTGAATTCACATTTAAATAATAAAAGGCCGGGTTAGGTGCAGATGCTAAACATCCATATGCCGCATTATAGCCGGGGCCTAGAGGGAACGTACCCTGACCAATTGAAGGCACGTTGATGGTATTACAATAATCGTATGAAACTCCGGTGCAGAATGGATCAGCATTGGCACAATTGGCATTATTGACGGCTGCGCAAGAAAAACTGCGTGCACAAATCGAAAAAGTTCCATTATTGTTATTACCAAACTCCCAGAATCTAATGTAAACCGTTGAGCCGGGCGTTAATCCGGTTTGAGTGATCGATGGCATTAATCCATTTGCACTACCATCATCATCGCAAGCTATTTGTGTAAGCGCTCCGCAATTGCCGGTGTAAAGAGCCATTCCTCCATCAGTTAATGAACCGGTATTTGAATCAAAAATCAACGATCCGTTGGCCGGCACAACAGCTGAAAACCATACATCACCTCCGGAATAGCCAGCACAGCCTGGATCAGTAACAGCAGATGCTGTTGCATTTGCATTTGAATATTGGTTATAGTTACAATTACTACCTACGGCAAGAGGAATTGCGCCAGCGCAATTATCATTCACAGGGGCCTGTGCGGCTACCCGGGAGGTTAATATTAAACAAATAAATACTATGCCATATAAGTACCTCAAAATCCTATTCTATTTAAATTGTATAAATTTTTCACTTATAAAATCAAAATGAAATCCGGCAGCTTTTAATCTATCCTTTAGCTTTTCGGATTGATAATCCGTGCTAACAATCAGATTAACCCAATCCGATTCCAAAAACTCCAATTTAATAAAGCCAATATCTTGTTCAAGAAATGAAAATTTATTTTTACAATCTGAATCGGAGTGACAGGCGTGTATATTAACCTTGTATGACTTGGCTATGTTATATAGAACAGGAAGGTGGTTTGCTTTATTTTCTTCGATTTGTTGCTTTACGTCTTCGGACAATTCGTTATAATTAAACGGTATAGTAAAACCTTCCGAATACATCGCCTGTATATTGTTATTAACACCCTCCTGAGGCTCAATGTTTGTGGGGGTATTGGCGGATTGTAGTGTTACAGTAGATTTACTTTGAATTGCCGAGTTGCCCTGTTGCATGGTTTGCGCGTAACCATTATCCGGCCTTGTAAGTAAATGTGCAGAAAATAAAAGTAACAGTATGGCGAAACGATTCATTCGATTGAGGTTTATTGTTTTTAGGTTTTCCTCTGTTACAGCTTGAGCTGATGTACCTAAACTTTATCTGAATGAACTTGTTTGTAGCAGAGTATCGTAAATATATACTTTTTAATAATCTAAACAAGTTCATAAACGACTTATTTAATCACATCATTACTTATTAACATTCCCGAAACAGGTTAAAATTGTTCGTTATATGTTTTTTATTAAAAATGTTTTAAGTACATCACTTAACATCAGAGGGTCTTCAATTATCCCCATATGTCCACAGTTGCGAATTTCAACCTGCGCCCTTTCGGGAAGCAAGGCCATCTCAAGACTTCTTGTGAATGCTATAGTCGTATCCGATTTGCCAATAATGAATAATACAGGTCCCTTAACGTGTTTTAAGGTTTCGGCATGATCGGGGCGACAGCGCATAGCCTGTATGGCCTGTATTACGGTTGTATCACACCCTTCCGAACACCGGCTGATGAACTCGTTAAACCTGTCGCTATGATTATTTTTAAAGGCATCTGAAAACAAGCCCTGAAAAAGTTCTTTGATGTATCGCTTGCTCCCATTTTCTTTTACAAATTCCAGGGCCCGTTCCCGCGATGCTTTCTTCGGTTCATCATCTTCAAATGGATGCGAATGAAGTAACCCGAGGCCCGAGAGCATTTCAGGATATCGTTTGGCAAATGCTAGAGCCACATAACCGCCCATTGAATGTCCGGCCAAGATACATTGTTGAAATCTGCTCGTGATCCAATACCGCCTTTACGGCATCGGCATAGGTTTCAATCTGTGCTTCCGGAATGAATGCACTCCGGCCAAAGCCGGGCAAATCAATAGTCAGAATCCGGGCTTCGCCCTGGAAATCCTGAATAAGATCAGCCCACATAAACTTATGCTCGCAAAATCCATGCAAAAGCACTACGGTGTTTTTACCCGCTCCATAACTTGTGTAGGCTATCGGATAGCTCTGAAATAATGCAAACGACATAGCTGTTTTTTATTTTAAATGGAAATGTAAAACATTTATTCAGGAACAGATTTATTTCTACTTTAGGGCACTCTAATACAACCCCCTGATGAAAGCCTTTATTATTCCGGCACAACTGCTTGTTTGCTTGTTTTTTTATGCCGCGCGCGGTCAATCCACATTCCCCGAGAATGGCATCCCCACAGAAACCAAGACCTATACGGCATATATTCATGCCAATATTCAGATTAGTTATAACCAATCCATCCGCGATGCCACTTTATTGATTCAGGATAATAAAATTATAGATGTCGGTAAT
Organism: Bacteroidota bacterium; assembly: GCA_014190535.1. GTDB lineage: Bacteria > Bacteroidota > Bacteroidia > Chitinophagales > UBA10324 > BJGO01. The sequence goes on from BJGO01000123.1 coordinate 2,943, forward strand.
AATATCCCGGTACCCAAAGATTGTGTCGTAAAAGATTTAAACGGATCGTGGATCTACCCTTCCTTCATCGAAGTATTCAGCAACTATGGAACTAAATATCCCGATAAACCCAAACAACAGCAGTATGGGCCTAAGTTTGTTTCCGATAAATCGGGGGCCTATAGCTGGAATGAGGCCATACATCCGGAACTTCATGCGGCAGATTATTTTGCCGTAGATGAAAAACGCGCCGAGCAGTTACGCGCCATGGGTTTTGGCATTAGTATTTCACAAATACAGGACGGAATTATGCGTGGTACATCATTGATGACCATGCTCGGCAACGAAAAAGAGAACAAGCAAATAGTAAAGCCTGTTGTAACACAAGCATGGTCGTTTCAAAAAGGGAGCAGTAAACAGGATTACCCCTCGTCGCTGATGGGATCCATTGCACTCATCAGGCAAACACTTTATGATGCGCAATGGTACAAAAACGGAGGGAACGAAAAGGAAACAAACCTCTCCCTGCAGGCGCTGAACAGCTATCTGCAATTACCCGTTATTTTCGAAGGCACCGATGAATATGATATACTGCGCGCATCGAAAATTGCGAATGAATTCAAACTTAATTTTATAATCAAAGGTAACGGCGCCGAATATCAGATAGCAGATGATATTAAACAAACGAACGCCTGTGTCATTGTTCCACTAACCTATCCGCTTCCCTATGATGTAAGCAACCCTATTGATGCATCATACATTCCATTAGTCAATCTCAAACATTGGGAACTGGCTCCATATAATACGCGCATTCTGTTTGAAAAAAATATTCCTTTCATCATCACAGCCAGCGGCTGTAAAAATGAAAAAGAATTTTTCGACAACTTAAGGAAAGCTGTGGCTTTGGGACTCCCTGAGGATGCCGCATTAAAAGCATTGTTATTTGAGCCCGCCCACCGGCTGAATATCGCCGACCTGGCAGGTGCACTAAATAAAAATATGCTCGCGAATTTCTTCATCAGCACCTACTCACTGTTCTCCCCCGAATTTAAAATCACTTCCCATATTATTAATGGAGTCAGTTACGACGTGAAAAAAGATTTTAATGATGTGAAAGCCGGACAATACCGGCTGATGATCAATAAAATGGCCCCGCTGGATTTATTGGTCAAGTACAAAGACAACCAATACTCCGGTGAAATAAGTTTCGGTGAGGCGAAATATCCGGTTTCTATCAGTTATGCTAAACCTAATATTTCACTTACCTATTCACTCAATAAAGATAGTGTTGGCCCATTAAATGTATTAACCGGCTATGTTACCCGGGACACCATGAAAGGCTTCTCTACCCTGGCCTATGGCAGCAGTGGCATGTGGAGTGCGCAACTCATTCAACCCGAAATTGAAGTCGATACAACCGCCGTAGAAAAGACCTATAAGATACCCTCGTTAATGTATCCCTTCCAGGCATTTGGATTCGACACCTTGCCCAAACCAAAAAATGTTCTATTCAAAAATGCCACGGTATGGACCAATGAAAAGGATGGCATCCTGCGTAATACCGATGTACTAATCATAAATGGAAAAATATCGGCAGTAGGCGAAAATCTGTCTTCATCCGGTGCGCAGGTTATTGATGCCACCGGAAAGCACCTGACCAGTGGCATCATTGACGAACATTCTCACATTGCCATTTACAAGGGCGTAAACGAAGGCACACAATCCGTAACCGCTGAGGTTCGCATCGGTGATGTGCTTTTACCTAACGATGTCAATATCTATCGTCAGCTAGCGGGTGGTGTTACGGCCTCTCATTTATTACATGGCTCCGCTAACGCCATTGGCGGGCAAACACAACTCATTAAACTACGTTGGGGCAGTAATGCAGAAGCCATGAAGTTTAATGGATGGCCGGGGTTTATCAAGTTTGCCCTCGGCGAAAATGTAAAACAGTCGAATTGGGGCGACCAAAATAGGGTTCGTTTCCCACAGACACGTATGGGAGTTGAACAACTGATAACGGATGCCTTTAACAGAGCGCGTGCCTATGAGAAGGAATGGAGCAATTACAATAAACTGAGCCCGAAAGTAAAAGCGGGTATTACTCCACCTCGCCGCGATCTGGAACTAGACGCATTGGTAGAGATTTTGAATCAACAACGATTTATCACCTGCCATAGTTATGTGCAGAGCGAGATTAATATGCTTATGCATATTGCTGATACCTTCGGGTTTAAAGTGAACACGTTCACACATATTCTGGAAGGATACAAATTAGCGGATAAAATGAAAGCCCACGGGGCAGGCGCCTCGAGTTTTAGCGATTGGTGGGCTTATAAATATGAAGTGATTGATGCCATTCCACATAATGGCGCACTGTTGAATAACATGGGAATCATTACGGCATTTAACTCAGATGATGCCGAAATGGCACGACGTTTAAATCAGGAAGCCGCCAAGGGCGTTATGTATGGAGGACTCAGTGAAGAGGAAGCCTGGAAGCTGGTTACGCTCAATCCGGCAAAGCTTCTGCATGTTGATCCGTATACCGGCAGTATAGCCAAAGGCAAAGATGCCGATATCGTTATTTGGTCTGATAATCCATTAAGTAACTATTCCCGTTGCGAACAAACCTATGTTGACGGAATATGCTATTTCAATCTGGAGCGTAATGAAAAACTGGACGACTACATTCAGGCTGAGAAAAAACGACTTATCCAAAAGATGAATGACGCCAAGAGCGGCGGATCGCAAACGCAGCCAATCTCCATCTCTGTAAATCAACTTTACCACTGCGATACTGATGGTCAATACGTAAAATAAAATTCTATGAAAACAATACTCCATATAATTCTGCTGTCAATACTTTGTTTTAGCACCCGGGCACAAATGCAGGTGCCGGGCAAGAAACAAGACTCACTCATTGTGTTAATGAACGGACGAGCACACCTTGGCAACGGTGAGGTTATAGAAAATAGTGCCATAGGATTTGAAAATGGCAAAATTATTTTCATTGGTGATGCGCGTAGTTTGCGACTGGATTTATCTAAAGCCCGCATCATCGATGCTTTCGGAAAAGAAATCTATCCGGGACTGATCACAGCTAACTCAACACTGGGATTACGCGAAATAGAAATGGTGCGCGCCACAAATGACTTCTCCGAAGTAGGTTTAGCCAACCCTTGCATACGAACAATTATTTCTTACAATACCGACTCAAAGGTAACGCCCACTGTTCGCTGTAATGGAATTCTGCTGGCCCAGATTGTGCCACAGGGCGGAGTAATCAGCGGACAATCAAGTATCGTTCAACTCGATGCCTGGAATTGGGAAGATGCCGCCTATAAAACAGATGAAGGCATTCATTTGAACTGGCCATCCTATTTCTCCTATCAGTATGATGAAAATGGTGATGGCACCGTATCCATTAACAGTAATTACCTTAAGGATATCGAAACCATTAAAGAATATATTCTACGTGCCAAAGCATACTGCCAAACCGGTCATATCGAAAAAGATTTACAATCGGAAGCTATGTGCGGGCTATTTAATGAAGCCAAGAAGCTGTATATACATGCCAACCTGGCTACTGAAATAAATGCGGCTATTCTGATGGCTCACGAATTAGGGTTAACGTGTGTAATTGTTGGAGGACATGAAGCTTGGAAATGTACCCGAATACTTAAGGAGTATCAGGTGCCAGTTATTCTTCACCGCAATCAGGCATTGCCTCCTACTGCAGATGATGAGTATGATATAGCCTACAAAACACCTGCAATACTTGAGTCGGCCGGTATCCTATATTGCAACAGCATGGATAATTTCTGGCAAGACCGTAACCTGCCCTTTAATGCATCACAACCTGTACCTTATGGGCTGGATAAGGAGTTAGCTCTTAAATCAGTTACCTATAATGCCGCTAAAATATTAGGCATAGCCGATCGAGCCGGTACGCTGGAAACCGGAAAAGATGCAACGATCATTATTTCTGAAGGAGACGTTTTTGATATGCGCACCAACAAAATCACGCACGCTTTTATACAGGGGCGTCAGATTGATTTAAACAATAAGCAAAAAGACTTATATCAGATCTATTTGAAGAAATATGGCTTAGGCAATAAATAATATCGATAGTGAATTACCTCGGTCACTTTATTCTGTCACATCCTAATCAAGAATTAGTAACCGGGAATTTTATTGGCGACTTTGTTAAAGGAAACGATTATTTAAACTACCCTGAAGGCATCAGCCGCGGTATTAAGATGCATCGTTTTATTGATGAATATACCGATACGCATGAATCATCCATGCACTGCAAATCATTGCTGCGCCCCATAGTGGGCAAGCTATCCGGTGTGGCGCTTGATGTTCTGTACGATCATATCCTTGCTAATAATTTTTCAAACCATGCCACGTACTCCTTGACTGATTTTGCGGGTAGCTGTTACACCATCATCAGTGAACGCAAATCCTATCTGCCCTTAAAAGGTCGTTATGTATTTTACCACATGAAAAAGAATAATTGGCTTTGCCGCTACGATAGTGCCGAAGGCATTCAAACAACACTGCGTAACATGAGCCGAAGAATTCAGTTTGAAAATAATCTACTTCACAGTTACAACATCTATCTGGACCATAAAGACTTTATTAACTTGCAGTTTGAGCGTTTCTTTGCATCATTGCGTACCGAAGTGCGCAACCGATTTTATCCCGGCCTATGACTCA
>BJGO01000124.1 GCA_014190535.1 Bacteroidota bacterium
GCTTCGGGTATCCTGAGCTATTTTTGCTCCCGATTCAATGGCATCGATCTGACGAATGATTTCGTGTTCGAGTGCCCGTTTTACATTTCGGATAGAGTTCATGTTTTTTACCTCCACCTTAGCGCCAAACGCACCGGCGCCTTTCAGTCGTACCGATACGTTGGCATCGCAACGCAATGAACCTTCTTCCATGTTGCCGTCGCAAATACCCAGAAATCGAACCAGCTTGCGAATCTCCGTCAGATAAACATAGGCCTCATCGCTGCTTCGGATATCGGGCTCGGTAACAATCTCGATAAGTGGCGTACCCGCACGGTTCAGATCGATTAGGGTAAAATAGGGATCCTGATCATGCAAACTCTTACCGGCATCTTCTTCCAAATGGATGCGGGTAATACCAATGCGTTTTTGGTATTGCTCCATATTAATCAACACAAATCCCTCGTAGCAAATGGGTGTAGTATGCTGGGTAATCTGATAACCTTTAGGCAGATCGGGATAAAAGTAATTTTTTCGGGCAAACTGATTCTCCCTGCGAATCGTGCAGTTGGTAGCCAATCCCATTTTAACAGCAAACTCAATGGCTGACTTGTTCATCACCGGTAAGGTACCGGGATGCCCTAAAGTAATTTCGCTCACGTGTGTATTGGGCGCATCGCCATATTCAACAGCATCAGACGAGAACGCCTTGCTGTGTGTAAACAGCTGTGCGTGCACCTCAAGACCAATTACAGCTTCATATTTTTCGTAGACGGTACTCACGATTTTAAACGCGCACGAAGATACATCATTCCAAAATGTTGCTTAAAGGAGTTTCAGCCAAATCAATACAAAATGATTTCAGATGGACTAACACCGGTTTCCAGTTGCTTGATGAGGGTGCCGCTTTTACTATATACCGATAACGTGCCCTTTTGCACAAAATCTTTGGCATCGCTGATCATCACGTAATCATTTTTTACTTTGAGGCCATAAAGTGATGAGGTGCCAAACTGCAGAAAAGGAGTATTGCTTAAGGTTACATCATTAATCGACATACGGTACACATCTTCTTTAATATAGTAAAGGGAGTCTTTGGCATTATTGCTACAAATACGCCCTGAACTAAATGTTGAGGTGCCGGCATCCATTGTTTTTAGCACCTCGCCGGTAATAGGATTGATGCAATGTAAAGCGGCATGCGTTGTACCCGAACCGGAACAGAATACCCATAAGTTATTATTCTTATCGGTACACATACTGTTGGCGCCGGGAGTTACAAGGATACTATCCGTGAGTGCATCTGTTGCCGCATCAATCACATAAACTTTATCTGTGGAAGGTGCTGTGACAAATACGTTACCGTTTTGCTCGAGCAGTTGCTCGGTCCAGGTGCCAATCGCAATACTGCCCGATACCGAGTTGGTTGCCAGGTTTACAATGCTGACCTGGTTACTGAACAAATCGGTTACATAGGCTTTGTTGGTGGCAACCTTTTGGAGGTAACGCGGCGAGATAAGCGGACTGATGCTTGCCGCCTTCTTAAAATCATTCAGCGTAAGCACTACTATCTTTTGAGAATTATTCATCACTACGTAGGCTTTATCTCCGATAATGGTCATGCTTTGGGCAATATCTCCAAGCGGTGCATTGTTATTGTATGTTCCATATAAATTGTTTTTAATACTTAAATCGTTCAGATTAAGAAATGATATCTCACCATTGCCCTGATTAAAGGTTCCCTCGTTCATAATAAAGGCTGTTTTGCCTTGCGTAAATAGCGGCTCGGGTTGCGGCTCGGGTGTTTCTTCTTTTTTACAGGAAATAAATGTTGTTAAGCATAACAAAAGAAGTAAATGGATTTTTTTGGGTTTCATGTTGCGAATTAATTAGTAGGTTTTATGTATGAAAAGAGGAGTTGCACGGATATGTTTCTGCCGGGCATAGCCTGCCAGGCTATGGTCTCATAGGATTGATTCAAGATGTTATTGACCATCAGATTCAATCTTACTTGCAGTAACTTAAAGTTGATGGTGCCATGTATACCGGCATCTATAATCTGGTAGGATGCCAATTGTGAAGATGGATCAAAGGTGCTGTTTCGTGCTGAGGTAAACTGATACTGCAACATCAATCCGAGGTGTTTATGACTTGCAGTAACCGAGTTAAAACAACGATGCCTGGGCGAATAGGGAATTTCCTGACCAAGACTTTCATCACCGGGATCTTCGGTTGCCGTTACCGCTGTGCGATTATAGGTGTACGATGTTTCAGTAAGGAGTTGTAATGCACCGATTCGGTACCCAAGCTGAAGCAATTGGGTTAAACCATAGCTTGATGTTTTCTGCAAATTAACCGGACTCCAGTTATTGCCATTAGGTCGCCACACTATGGCCTGATCGGAAAAGTAATGGAACACAGACGTATGACTCTCAACCGACACGCGTTTGTATGAATAATAGCGCAGTGCCGACTGTAGTTTAAGGGTATGCTCCGGCTTCAGTTCCGGATTGCCTCCGGGTTTCCAGAAGATGTCGTTCAAGGTAGGAAGCTGAAACAGGCGCCCCACTTCATTGGTCCATACCCAGGCCGATCCAAATGACTTTATCAACGTAGCTTTTAACGCATTAGCGGCATACAGGCCCATAGCGATTTCGCGTGATGCCGTAAGTTGAGCTGTTGTTTGCCAGGACGGAATCAGAAAACGGGGAGCCGCCTCCAAGTAAAGCCTCTGTTGCAAAACCGTTGTTTGATAATTATCGGTTGAAGCCTCAATAAACTGATACCTGAGCATAACCGGAATCGCCAGTAGATTGCCTGCAAAATATTCTCCCTGCCACTGGCTTTGATAGACGCGGGAATGATTGTCGGCGTATAGAGCTGACAAGGAATCGTGATAAATAACTACATCGTTGTTAACGGAATTTTGCCAGGTGGACTTAAAACGATTTTTTCTGAGTGTCCATTGCAGATATGCCCTGAGTTGTTTGTCAAATTCAACCGAACGGGAAATGGTTTGCAACATGGACGGCGGTAGCAGGCGATTAGCATATACATACCATACGGAAGCTTCGAGGGTATTCGATGAACTGATTCGGTATTGTGCTATGGCATTGATCCCCTGCATATCAGCACGGGCGTGCTTCATCGTATCTTTTTTTAACTCGTAACTGTTATAATAGGTTATTCGATTCTGATTTCGGTGATGTATACCTGCAAGGGATACACTGAGTTGTTTGAAACATTGCTTCCATTTAACACCATAGTTAAAATTGCCAAACGATTGATAAGAAGTAAATAATGATAGACTGTTTTCCGACTTGAGATTGGCGTTCAGAGAAACTGATGTGCCGGTATACGGATAGCTGACCGATGAGGGGGATGACCGTTCCAGAAACCACATTGGTATCAGGTTGATATCCTGTGATGCATTCATCGGATTATTGAGTAGTATGTTATTCCACATCACGGGATTTCGGGCCGAGTTAAATCCCAGGCTATTCAGTGTGGCCAGTGTGCCGCTTCCAAATTGTCTGACATACAACATGCTGTTACGTTGTAGCAGTTGAGTAGCACTGCCATGAACCTGATATTGGAACAATGTGGAATCCATTTTACCCGTTAACTGATTTTGCTGTTGCATTTCAGAAAATATGGTAATCGGTTGTAGCACAAAAACAGTATCCGGTTGTTGAGCGATTGAAGCAGACAACAACATAGACGTTAGCAGGTATGTGAGTACAAACGCTTTCATCATTCGACACATGAGCCCGATAGCAAAATGCAGTTACTGCCTTTGTCATCATAACCTCTTTTCCCGGAGGACAGCTGATGTATGATGTATGCAGCAGGTCTTCTGACTCTCCCTTCACCCTACCTTCCCGTTGCCGGATTGCAACAGTGGTTAAGAAGCAAAAAGGTCACCCCGATGATCGGGATGGGGATTACAGCAGCGGGTACTGTTTCGGATTTTCACCGGATTCCCTTTTAATTTCATTCAGATGAAGTGGTGAATGAAAACTGAATACAGCGCAAATATAAAAAAGTCCTGCCATTTTTGGCAAGCCTTTTAATGAAAATAAAGTTCTGATTATTTTACGAGTACAATTTTTTGATTGAGCACATTGCGTGTGCCCTCAACCGTTAACTGATAGGTGCCGGCAGGAAGTGACGTGAAGTCGTAAACATCATCAAGCTGGTATGCGATGTATTGTTCTGCAGTCCAAACCGTGCGTCCTGTAATATCGGTGAGTTTCAAAATACAATTTTGTTTAACCGGTAGTTGTAATTTAATATTAACCAAACCTGCAGAGGGATTGGGTGATGCACTTAATGATGCGTGAAGGGTTTCATAGATATCGCCTCCGGTATAGATTACTTTTTTGCAAGGCTCAGAAATGGTATGAACAGTCTGTTGGTGATCCTTGTTGACCACATCAACGATTTGCTCGATACAAACCGTATCCGCTATAGTCTGATAATAAACACGAAGCAAAGGCTTGTGGACAACCGATTTATTGATAGCGGAGTCCAGATAGTTCAGACAAATAATTTTATTGCCCCCTAAAAGAAATTCCGGTATCGTAGGATAATCGAGAGACGTAACCATACTAATTACCGATTCGATAGCAACCCCTTTCAACGTTAATTCATAAGCGAGTACTTCATTATCGGGGTTCTTGATGGTAATGTCGATATACTTATCGATGGTATTGATACCCGCAATGGCAAAGTCTACAGTATCGTTAATGTTGAGGATGCCGTATGGGAAATTGCAGTAGTTAAATGTGCCTACATTAGGTATGTTGTAATTGGTTCCGTATATACTGCAGGCATTAATCAGTGCCGCATCAAATACGGTAATCAAGGAGTCGTCATTTAAGTCATTACAACTTGTTGGATTAATGGCCTCGTTTAAGATTTGTGAAACATACAAATGAGCGTCAGTAGTTTGTTGTTGAAGATTAGCATCCAGATCACCCATTTTTGCGGTACCATTACATTCCCCGTTGCAATCAAATTGAGCATTGCCGTATATCTGTCCGGCACAGTCGATATATGGCTCGCATTCATCTATCATAGAAAACACTTTATTGCCTGATGTGTCGTACGATATACGAATACAAACCTGTGCCCAGTTATTACTGTAGTCATTCTCAACATTCCCGAGAGCATCAGGGCTCTGATCCCAGTTCACGCGGGTAACAAATGTGTAAGCACCGGTATCAACATCCGTGATATCTATCCACTGACAGCTTAATCCGGAACTATAGATGTCGCCGCAACCCGGACTGATGCCCATATTCCCGCAGGAATATGTTGCAGTACCCCCATCGGAACATTCCAGGTCGAGCACGCAGAATCCGTTTTTAAATCCAACAGGAACGGCCTGACCATTTAAGTCGTATAATACATATTCGGCATAACCAACATAGTGCGCATGATTATGGCAGTTTACCAATGAGAACTGATCGGGATTTGTGGACGGACTACCAATGAAGTAAGGCAATTCGCCAATATTCTTAATATGCGTGGTGAAACGGATAATTCTTCGGTTACCAAATCCACTGAGGCATTGCTCTTGCACATCACAGTTGCTGGCCTGCGTGTTCGTTACATACATACTACTCTGCAATACATTCTGCAGGATAACCAGATCCGGTGCATTTGGGCAGTTGGGATCGCCCGGGTATATGCAGGAACTGTCGCTTATTGTTGCCATAGGATTGTAATTACATGCCGATGGATTGGTACATCCAATGATAGGTTGTGGATCAGAAATGTGCCACTTGATTGGTCCGGTACAATTAGCCGATACAGAACCGATACGGATATAATAAGTGGTTCCCATCAGAAACTGAGCTCCAATGGAAGATTGTAAACCACAATAATTGTCGTTATAGGCCAGTGTAGAAATATTCGTCTGATCCCAGGTTAAATTGGTGCAATAATCATATACCCAAAGTTTAGTATCGCAGGTGTTAGAGTCGCAGGTGGAGATGTTGTAAAGTCCGGTCTCGGTTGGAGTAAACGCATACCAGTAATCGTTTTGAGGTGCAGTATACCAGTTATTTGCGCTGATTTCAACAGCATTGTTACAAGCCAAACCGGGCGGACAATTAAACAAGGTTGTTTCAGAAAAATCATAGTCGCCTCCTGTGGCTATGGTATCTCCATCGAGTACAAGCACGTAGTAGCCAGTACCATAAGCACAGCAGATGCCATCTCCATAGGTATCATTAATTACGAATTTGTAACACGTGTTAGGCATCACACAGAAGGAGTCTGTTTTTTCAACAGCCTGTTGTAAGGTGCCATTCTGCAACAGAATACCATTTTGTGCATCATACAAAGTCCAGCTGAGTTCCCCGGGATAATTGTCGGGCTTCACTATTATTTTTAACTGCTGATTTCCGGGAGGGCAAACTGCAAAGAGCTGACTCGAAAAATTCAGGCTCAGTGACAAGAAGAGGGTGAGTAATTTTATGTTCATTGTGCTGTTGTTTAATTACAATAGTAAATGTAACAAACAATCACTAAGTAACCTATGTTACAGATGGGCCTTATGTTTCAGACTCCAATAAATTTGGTTATTAACATTTACAGCCACAATAATTATAATTGATTTTAATACAATCAGCGAATTTGTTTTTATAGTTTTGGTATTCAAAATTTAAACAAAAAATGAAAAAACTTTACACAACTCTTGCAATGACTGCCATCATGATTGGTAGCATGACTTTCGCTAACGCTCAGGCTTTAGGCGGATTTAAAATTACCTACGATGCAACAACAGGCTGTACAGGTTTAGTTGGCGCTCCCTCTGTTTATTGCCACTCCGGTGCCGGTACTGCCGCGGGTACTGCCTGGTCCTACGTTGTAGGTAACTGGGGGCAGGATGACGGCATTGGTCAAATGACAATGGATGGCGTGGACATCTGGGCCTTAACATTCAATGATCCAATCGCTTACTACTCTCAGGCTGCTAACGGTCCTATTCCTGGTGGTGAATCTATCTTCAGAGTAGGTATGGTATTTAGAAGTGCTGATGGAACGCTGGAAGGAAAAGCGGATAGTTGCGTTGACATCTTTGTTGACTTTAACGAAGATGGCTCAATCACTTCATCATTCATCGGTGTTTTTGTTGAGTACAATGCCGGTGTTGGTATCAACAAAATTGAAAACGTAGCAACCATTTCTAACTTCCCTAATCCTGCTACTACTGAAACCATCTTTGTTTATGATTTAAAAACAACTTCAAACGTGGCATTAAGAGTATTGAATGCTATGGGTCAGGAAATTGCTCTGGTAGCCAGCGGCACGCAATCACCATCCTTGTATAAATACGCTTACAATACCAGTGATTTAACGAATGGCGTTTATTTCTATCAATTAAATGTTGACGGAAAAACAGTTACCAAATCATTTGTGGTAAACAAATAATCCAATAATAACTTAAATAAAAAGCCCGGTCAGTTGACCGGGCTTTTTATTTTATATACTGTGTGTATGAAGCCCTATTTGTATAATACTTCGCGGACACATTGAATGACTCTGGCTGGATTTGGCAGAAAAGCCTCAACAAAAACTGAAGAATAAGACAAAGATGTATCGGCTGTGGTAATGCGTCGTATAGGAGCATC
>BJGO01000125.1 GCA_014190535.1 Bacteroidota bacterium
GCTGTGTGTCTTCAAGTATCAGTGAGAATATGCCATTATCACACGCTACTACATACTGATCAGAATGTTTCATAATCAGGTAGGGGCTCGATGCATCCAAAGAAAATGAAACATCGATAAAATGAATAGTGCCAGCAGGAAAGAAAGGTATGGCATTTCGAACCTGAAATGCGGCACTTCCAAAATGATACGGAGTAATCTCATGAGTGATATCCACGATGTGGACATCGCCGGAACACTGAATGAGTTTAGCTTTTAAAGCAGCACTGTAATAGTCCCGATTCCCATAATCTGTTGTAAGGGTAACTAAGTTCATTCCCGCAATTATTATTTGTTATTTTTCATCATCAAAATAACTTAAAAATTGACAGAATTAACCATAAGTATCGATAGCATTGACCCCATTGATTTTTTAGGTGTCAACAATTCAAGACTAAATATTCTAAAACGTGCTTTTCCAAAATTGAAAATCGTATCGCGGGGTAATGTCATCAAAGCGGAGGGGAGTCATAAAGAACTCGAACAACTGCAAGAAAAAGTAAATCAAATGATTCAGTATGTTGAACGTTACGGACGACTCAGTGACAAGCATGCCGAAGATATACTCGAGGAAGATTCAGAAACTGAAGATCAGGCACCTGCATCACACGGTGGTGATGTGATCGTATATGGCACTAATGGCACTATCGTTCGTGCCCGAACACCAAATCAAAAGCGTATGGTTGCCGAAAGTGAGCAAAATGATATCTTGTTTGCCATCGGCCCTGCCGGAACAGGTAAAACCTATACCGCTGTGGCACTTGCTGTTCGTGCACTAAAAAACAAGACCATTAAAAAAATAATACTTACGCGCCCGGCTGTTGAGGCCGGTGAAAGTCTTGGATTTCTACCGGGTGATCTGAAAGAAAAAATTGATCCCTACTTAAGACCACTTTATGATGCACTCGACGACATGATACCTCCGGATAAATTAGCTTACTATATTACGAATCGTGTCATTGAAATTGCACCGCTCGCATTCATGCGTGGGCGCACACTGGATCATGCCTTCATCATTTTAGATGAAGCTCAAAACACCACAGACCTACAGCTAAAAATGTTTCTTACCCGAATTGGCCCAAATGCAAAAGCCATAATTACCGGTGATCTAACTCAAATCGATCTGCCAAAAAATCAGCGTTCCGGATTGTTTAAAGGATTAAATATTTTAAAAAATATACCGGGCATTGCTCACATTTTTCTGAGTGATCACGATGTGGTTCGCCACCGATTAGTTAAACAGATTATCAATGCCTACGAGAAAGATACCGAACGACAGGAGTCAGGAGCGGATGACTCAACCAAGCCAACTGAACCAAAAAACAAATAAGTCTTTTTCTATATGAACATTTTACAGGCAATAATTATTGCCATTGTTGAGGGTATAACTGAATTTCTGCCTATATCCTCCACCGGACATATGATTATTTGCAGTTCGCTGATGGGCATTGAAAGTAATGACGCTGTTAAATTATTTACCGTATGCATACAGCTTGGGGCCATTCTGGCTGTTGTAGTCTTATATCTGAAACGCTTTGTACGGAGCTTTGGATTTTATTACACGTTGTTTGTTGCCTTTATACCTGCCGCTATTGCCGGACTTTTTCTGAACGACCTGATTGATAGCTTGCTGGAGAGCGTGCTTACCGTAGGTATAACGCTGTTTCTCGGTGGAATTGTTTTACTTTTTATCGACAGAATATTTAAAAAAAATGATGACAAGGAAATTATAATATCATATCCCAATGCCTTCATTATCGGATGCTTTCAGGTACTGGCAATGATACCGGGTGTATCAAGATCTGCCGCAACCATTATTGGCGGTATGTACAGAGGCCTGAGTCGCAGGCAGGCGGCTGAATTCTCCTTTTTTCTTGCAGTACCCACTATGTTTGGCGCTACAGCACGTAAAATGATTGAATACCGCGAATTAATAAACGAAGAGAACATCCGCTTGCTGTTGATTGGCAATACCGTTGCCTTCCTTGTCGCAATACTGGCCATCAAAACCTTTATTACTATGCTCACACGTTACGGGTTTTTCTGGTTTGGTATTTACCGTATAATTATTGGACTTGCCATTTTGACTGCACTTGCACTTGGTGTTAATTTGCACCTCGTATGAAACTGAAAGAATTTGATGAAGGTAAGGTCTTACTCTTTGATAAACCATACCGTTGGACATCTAACGATCTGGTAAAAAAAGTAAAATTTCTATTGCGTGCTAAAATTGGGCATTGTGGAACCCTGGACCCATTGGCCTCCGGCTTATTAATATTATGTACCGGAAAAGCTACCAAACAATGTGGTCTGATACAGGGGCAATATAAAGAGTACACAGGTTCGCTGACACTTGGTGCTACTACCCCATCCTTCGATATGGAAACACCCGTTGATCAGCACTTCGAAACCGGTCATATTACGGAGGCTATGGTTCACGAAACCTGCAAACAATTTATAGGTGAACTCGATCAGGCCCCTCCGGCCTTTTCAGCCAAGAAACATGAAGGGAAACGATACTATGAACTGGCCCGATCCGGCGAGGCCTTTCAGATAAGAACATCTAAAGTGATGCTTTATGAATTTGAGATCACGTCCATACAATTTCCGGTTGTTGATTTTCGTATCAAGTGCGGCAAAGGTTTCTATGTACGTTCACTGGCCAATGATTTTGGAAAAGCACTGGACAGTGGAGCCTTCCTGAGTGCCTTGCGCAGAACTAAAATCGGAGACTATACCATAGCCGATGCATGGCAAATCGATCCGTTCACGGAGTACATTAAAAAAATAAAGAAGGAATATTATGCCGGTTCACACAGATCTGAATAAACTCCCTCTTTTTCATCACGCTGTAATTACTGTAGGCACTTTTGACGGTGTACATAATGGTCATAAAATGCTGATTCGTCAAATCATAAATGAAGCTAAAAAGCGTGACGGAGCTAGTATTCTGATCAGCTTCGACCCTCACCCCAAATCTGTAATCATGCCTCAGGGTGAGCAACTCCGCTTACTGACCACCAATGATGAAAAGACCGCACTCATTGAAAAGGAAGGTGTTGACCATATGGTAATTGCTCCATTCACTAAAGAATTTTCGAAGCTGAGTGCTATGGAATACATCGAACAGTTTCTAGTTAAACGATTTCATCCTGCGGCTATCGTATTGGGTTATAATCATCGTTTTGGCCATCATCGTGATGGTAACATTGAATTGCTGGGTAAGCTATCCGGACAATATCAGTTTGATGTCATTGAAATTCATAAACAACTGATTAATGATATTGAGGTAAGTTCTACACGTATACGACTTGCCCTTACCGAGGGCGATGTGAGCACAGCAAATTCACTGCTCGGTCGCAGGTACTCTTTTCAAGGTATCGTAATCAAAGGTGATCAGCGAGGCCGAACGATTGGTTTCCCCACGGCTAACCTCAAACTGAATAATGAACAGAAATTAATTCCTGCCCGCGGTGTATATGCCATCTATGCCGGATCAGGCAATAAGGTATATAAGGGCATGATGAATATCGGTGTGCGTCCCACCGTTAATGGAACTACTGAAACAATAGAAGCTCATCTCTTCGATTTTAATCAGGACATCTATGGAGAACGACTCACCATTGACTGTGTGTGTCGAATTCGTAATGAGATCAAGTTCGAATCAATAGATCGGTTAAAACATCAGCTCGAGTTAGATAAACAGAGTGCACTGCTTCATTTATAATCCCTTAGCGGATAACCGATGCCAGCTTTTTTATTAATACTCCCGGATCAAAAGGTTTGGGTACAAAGTCATTCGCGCCGGCCGCAGAAGATTGCTCCTGTTCATTGGGTGTAACACCTGCGGTAAGAATAATAATCGGCATGGTATTTCCAGAGGCTCTTATCTGCTTGATGGTTTCGATGCCATCCAGTTCAGGCATCTGTACATCCATAATAATCACATCATAGCTATGCGTTGCAATCATTTCTAAAACCTCAAGGCCATGCTCTGCTGTGTCAATTTGAGTATGGCCGGCTATGGATTTAATCAGGCCCACAGCAACCATGCGGTTAAACGGATTATCCTCAGCAAGCAGAATACGGGATTGATTAACGATCGCAATATCTAACTCTGAGGGCTTATCTGCAGAAACTATTTGTTGCTCCCGTGTCAACGGATAATCGATCTCAAAACTAAATTGAGATCCTTTTCCGGGCTCACTCGTTACAGTTATGGTTCCGCCCTGAGCTTCAATCAGTTTTTTTGATATAGTCAGACCAAGTCCGGTTCCACCATATTTTCGGACTATATCTGTATTGGCCTGTGTGAATTTTTCAAATATTTTGTCCAAATCTTCAGGCTTCATCCCGATGCCGGTATCTGATATGGAGCAGACTAGTCGGAAGGTTTCATGATTATTGTTATGGTTACCGGTAATTTGAATCGTAACCGAGCCACGTTCGGTGAACTTAATGGCGTTACCTATAAGATTAATTAAGACCTGATTCAG
This sequence comes from Bacteroidota bacterium, assembly GCA_014190535.1. GTDB lineage: Bacteria > Bacteroidota > Bacteroidia > Chitinophagales > UBA10324 > BJGO01. The sequence goes on from BJGO01000125.1 coordinate 4,536, forward strand.
ACGAACCGGATCGCCGATTAAGGCCTCAGGGACGTCTTTATCCAGATTAATAAGAAGCTTTAGTCCTTTCTCATTCGCCTTAAAGCCCATAATATTTATGATATGTTCAACAATATCTGCCGGCTTAAAGAGCGATTGGTCAAAAGTCATTCGACCGGCTTTTACTTTACTTAAATCCAGTATATCATTGATAATAACGATCAGGTTTTCACAGGAAAGTATGATGCCGTTAATGTAGCTCAACTGTTGTTCATCGTGCACTTGTTGTTTTAACAGACGCGTCATACCATAAACAGCGTTGAGTGGTGTGCGAATTTCGTGACTCATGTTGGCCAGAAACTGTTGTTCGAGTTTTTCACGCTCTTCAGCCCTTGCCCGTTCAAGGCGCTCTGCATCAAGTTGTTCTCTGAAGCGATGTGCATGTTTTAAAAACGAAACTTCCTGTATGGTTTTATCCAGTGTCTGAGTAAAGTCTGAGAAGTCAATCGGTTTGGTCAGAAAATCAAAAGCACCTCGGTTCATAGCCGTTCGGATATTATCCATATCATTATAAGCCGACACGACTATTACACGAATATGGCGAGGCAGTTCTTTAATTCTTGCTAACAGGGTCAGTCCATCCATATCAGGCATATTAATATCAGTGACCACAAGACCTATATCTTCTTGCTCTTGTAAAACCTGAAGTGCCTCCGTACCATTAGTTGAAAAAATAAACTGATATATACCATCCCGAAGCGCCTTACGGAATTGTTGTGTGATCAATAATTCCACATCGTACTCATCATCTACAATTAAAATTTTTTCAGGCATTTATGTTACTGTTAGTGGTTAGAGGATTGTTTTTTTATTGAAAAAAGATTTATCTAGGAGCAACTAAAATATCAGGTTAGCGGCAATGTTATAATGAACGAAGTTGATTTGCCGAATTGAGAGGTGAATATCATTTCGCCGGCGTGTGCTTTAACAATTTCAAAGCTCAGACTCAATCCAAGTCCTGTACCTTTTCCTGCAGGTTTTGTGGTGAAGAATGGTTGAAATATTTTATCCTTGATATCATCTTGTATGCCGGTACCATTATCGGTTATGGTGATCACAAGTTTAGCATCGGATAGTCTGGACGAAACGCTTACCTGTGGTTCATATTGAGATGCCCCACTTCGATATCGCTCGTGTACGGCATAGAATGAATTATTTAACAGGTTTAATATAACACGACTTATATCCTGTTGAATCAGGTTGATCTTGGGAATGGAATGATCATAATCTTTTTTAATCGCACACTTAAATTCAGCGAGGCTGGATCGCATGCCCTGAAAGGCAAGCGAAGTTGTGTCGTCCAATAGTTTATTGATATCGCACAGTTGCTTGTCGCTCGAAATCTGTCTCGCATGCATCATCATACTACTTACAATGTTATTTGCCCTGATGCCATGTTCATTTATTTTGGAGAGATTAAGCTGTATAGTTTTAATGAGGTCGACCCGCTCCTGCTCTGATGTGCATTGCTTAAATTCATCAAAAAGCTCATTGGATAATTTTGAAAAATTATTTACAAAATTGAGAGGGTTCTTAATCTCGTGGGCAATGCCTGCAGTCAATTGACCAAGTGATGCCATTTTTTCGGATTGAATGAGTTGTTGTTGGGTTTGTTTTAAATCGGTGAAGGCCTGTTGTAACTCAAATGACTGCTTTTCTACTTTTTCTTTTTCCTCCGTTAGTTCCTGAGTTCGTTCATTAACTCGGGTTTCGAGTAAGGTGTTGGCTCGGCGAAGCCTTCGGGTTCTGAGTTGAAATATTCCGTAGATACTTAGTAGGACTACAATAAAAACCATCGTATAAAACCACCACGTTCGCCAAAATGGAGGCTTGATAACAACAGTAATCGATTTACCTTCTTCGTTCCAGACACCATCATTGTTTGCCGCTTTTACCCGGAAGTAGTAAGTGCCCGGATCCAGGTTCGTATAAGCCACATACCTGCGATTGCCCGCATCAACCCACTCAGACTCTGAACCTTCAAGGATGTAGGTATAACTGTTCTTATCCGGAAACACATAATTGAGCCCTGAGAATTCAAAGGAGATGAAGTTCTGATTGTAGTTTAATTCCACGTAGCGTTTTATCGAAATGAGCGAGTCCAGTTTATACTCTTTATCGAATAGCTTGAAACTTGTAATTACAACAGCAGGCTTATTCTTGTTGTAATTAATTTCACCGACATTAAACAAACTAAGACCGGTTAATCCACCAAATGCAATGGTGTTATTTCCCAAATAAGCCGCAACACCCGTGTTGTATTTGTATTGTAAGCCATCTAATTCATTAAAGTTTCTGAAGATTGGCTTACCATCATTCTGTTTATGGATATTAGTTATGCCGTTACCGGTACTAAACCAGACATCATCTCGCTCCGTTATGGCGAGCGCCAGAATGATATTGTCAGATAATTCATCCGCTTCATTATAATGATTAAATAACAAGGAGCCCGGTGTCTTGGTAACATTAAGTCCGCCACCATAGGTACCAACATAGATTATACCTGAGGAAGTACGGGCAAGACAATTGATATAATCAGAACTAACACTTCCCTCCTGTTCACTAAACTTTAAATAAGTGACCGTGTTCTCTTTTTTTATAATATTAATTCCTCCGCCAGCAGTGCCTATCCATATGTTGCCATCCTTATCTTCTAAAAATGATGTTACCCATTTACTGTTTAGTTTTTTTAGAGGTTCCGGATTATTAGACTGTCTCATTAACTTATATGCCCCCGATCCCTTAGTACCGATCCATAACCTATTATTTGAATCTTCATAGAGAGCAGTGATAAAATCACTTGACTTACCATTTAACTGAATACGACTTATTCGATTTTGTGAGGGTTCTAATACAGCCAATCCTTCCATAGTACCTATATACAGGAGACCTGAACGAACCTGATATAGCGCAGTTATGTTTTCAGATGGCAAACCATCACTTACACGATAATTCTTCTGTAACACGGAATTA
>BJGO01000126.1 GCA_014190535.1 Bacteroidota bacterium
CAATCTTAAATCGCGTTCCGGGTGTAACAGGTGTAAATTTTTTAGTTCCCATTTTAGTATTGATTAGTTATGCGTTAATCCCAACGATAGTTTAGATGTTTGTTAAATGTTAGAGTAGAAGTCAATGGTTTCACCAGCGGCAAGCGTAAGATAGGCTTTCTTCATTTTGCCAACCATACCTTTAGTTTGGCCTGCTTTGGTGTAACGTGTTTTTAATTTATTCGGGCGAATGTTGGTATTCACGTCTTTAACGGTAACACCGTACATTTTCTCTATAGCTTTTTTGATTTCAATTTTGTTTGCATCAATAGATACAACAAAACCGAAGCGATTGAGCTTTTCTGACTGACCGGTAAGCTTTTCTGTGATTAAGGGTCTGATTAAAACGTCTCTCATAGTTTACTGTATTTATTCGGCCGAAGCGTTTAGTTTAGTTAATGAACTCACCGTGAAAATAACTTTCTTGCTGTTCAGGATTTGATATGCGTTCAGATCAGAAGCACGAGCCACAGTGGTATTAGGAATGTTACGACTGGACACTACTATGTTCGTATCATGCTCGGGGATAACCAAAAGTGTTTTTACTTTGTTTAACCCAAGGTTCTTCAGTATTTGTCCGTATTCCTTGGTTTTGAAACCGCTTAGATTAAAATCTTCAAGTATGCACACGGCATCGGTTTTTGCTTTGGCAGAAAGTGCTGAACGCTTTGCCAGGTCTTTAGTTTTTTGATTCAGTTTAAAACTGTAGTCGCGTGGCTTTGGACCAAATACGCGGGCGCCGCCATAGAAGGCCGGGTTCTTGATGCTACCTTTACGGGCACCGCCTGTACCTTTCTGCTTGTGTAATTTACGTGTAGAACCGGATACTTCAGATTTTTCGAGTGTCTTGTGAGTACCCTGGCGTTGATTAGCCAGATATTGTTTAACTGCCAGATAGATAGCATGTTCGTTCGGTTCAATACCAAAATAGTCGGCATTGAGTTCAACGCTTTTACCTGTCTTTTGTCCGTTGATGTTTAAAACGTCGAGCTTCATATTAATTTTCAATGATTACAAACGAACCCTTGGCACCGGGAACGTTTCCGTTAACAAGAATTAAATTTTTGTCGCTGAAGATTTTTACGATCTTCAGGTTTTTGATTTTCACGCGGTCATTACCCATTCTGCCTGCCATACGTAATCCTTTGAAAACGCGTGATGGATAAGATGAGCCGCCCAGTGAACCCGGTGCACGCTCACGATCATGCTGACCGTGATGCTTCATACCGATACCACCAAATCCGTGACGCTTGATTACGCCCTGGAATCCGCGACCTTTAGATGTCCCTACCACATCGACCTTCTCCCCTTCAGCAAAAATTTCAGTTGTAATCAGATCACCAATATTTTTATCGGCCGCAAAATTTCTGATTTCGACAACCTTACGCTTGGGTGGAGTGCCCGATTTGGCAAAGTGCCCCTTAAGGGCCTTAGTAGTATTTTTTTCTTTCTTGGCACCAAAACCAATTTGAAGGGCTTCGTACCCGTCTTTATCCTGTGTTTTCACCTGGGTTACAACACAAGGACCAGCTTCTATAACTGTGCAGGGGATGATTTTACCCTGAGCGTCGTAGATGCTCGTCATTCCGATTTTTTTTCCGATAATACCTTTCATCGAGTGTATTCGTTTTTTATGTTTTCCGGCAATTTGATTCCCGGGAGGGAATCGTTAACCGATTATTTTTATCCTTTAATAATAATTTCAACACCGCTGGGCAACTCTAACTTGGAGAGCGCATCAACGGTTTTGGATGTAGATGTATAGATATCCAGCATCCTCTTGTAGGTGCACAACTGGAATTGCTCTCTAGCTTTCTTGTTAACGTGCGGTGAGCGCAGTACGGTAACTATTTTCTTTTCCGTAGGCAGTGGAATCGGACCGGCAACAATTGCGCCGGTATTACGCACGGTTTTTACGATTTTATCACAGCTTTTGTCAACCAGACTGTGATCAAATGAGAGCAGTTTTATTCTAATACGTTGTGCCATTATTTCAATGAACTTTTTAAAAGGGACGGCAAAAGTAAGGTTCTGTTTCGAGAATGACAATAGCAACGCGAAAAATATTTGTAAAACTTTGGTGCGAGGAGGCTAATTTGAATGATCGAGGACCGGCTGTACTTCAAAGTCGAGGTATTCCATTATTTGTAACCCCATTTAATTGCCTTTACCCTAAATTTATCCCCGTATGAACTTTCCGTCGAAACTGATTGAAGACGCCGTTTCTGAATTCGAGAAATTACCGGGTATAGGCCATAAAACGGCACTGCGACTGGTTTTACATCTGCTGAAACAACAGCCTCAGCAGGCGCAACAATTTGTAGATGCCATCAGCCGCATGCGGCGCGAAGTGCAATACTGCAGGGAATGTCATAACATCAGCGACGCAGACCTATGTGCAATCTGCTCCGGTTCCAAACGAAATCATAAGCTGGTGTGTGTCGTAGAAAATATTCGGGATGTTATTGCCATTGAAAGTACGCAACAATATTTCGGCTTATACCACGTTTTAGGGGGCGTGATTAGCCCACTCGAAGGGATAGGCCCCGAGAAGTTACAAATCGACTCGCTGACTCGACGTATTGAGGCCAACGGAATTGAAGAGGTCATTATGGCACTCAATCCAACCGTAGAAGGCGATACTACTATTTACTATCTGTCAAAAAAAATGGAGCACCTGCCCGTTAAAATCACAACATTATCCCGCGGTGTTGCCTTTGGCGCCGAACTCGAATACACTGATGATATGACTCTTGCCCGATCTATCTCCTCGCGATTGCCCTACGAAAACTACCTGGTGCAGCGTTAAGCAATGAAACTAAGCATCGTTATCGTTAATTACAATGTAAAATATTTTCTGGAGCACTGTCTCCAGTCGGTATATGACGCACTGGATGGTATAACGTCTGAAATTTTTGTAGTTGACAATGCCTCATCCGACAACTCGGTGGCCATGCTTCGTGAGCGCTTTCCCGAAGTAAAGCTCATATGTAACAAGGAAAATGTTGGCTTTGCCAGGGCTAACAATCAAGCGATACAGGCATCAACCGGAGAATATGTGTTGCTATTGAATCCTGACACTGTTGTTCAATTTGATACGTTTCGGAAGAGTATTGACTTCATGGATCGCCACCCCGACGCAGGCGGATTGGGCATTACAATGATAGATGGCAGTGGGAACTATCTGCCCGAATCGAAGCGGGGGTTTCCCTCTCCCTGGGTTGCATTCTGTAAGGCCTTCGGCCTCACGGCATTATTTCCAAAGTCCGGATTGTTTGCCGGTTATTATCTCGGGCATCTGGATAAGGATAAAACTCACGCTGTTGATGTTCTGGCCGGCGCATACATGCTCATGCGCAGGGAGGCCCTAAATAAAACAGGCCTGCTCGATGAAACCTTCTTTATGTATGGAGAGGATATCGATTTGTCCTATCGTATTGTTCAGGCAGGATACAAGAATTATTACTTCAGTGAGTCCCGTATCATTCACTATAAAGGAGAAAGTACAAAAAAGGGGAGCCTCAACTACGTTCGGATGTTTTATCAGGCCATGATCATTTTTGCCCGGAAACATTTCGGCGGACAGAAAGCAGGTCCGTTTATTTTCATCATTCAGTGCGCTATATATGTGCGTGCGTTACTTACCCTACTCCATAACTGGTTCCGAAATATGGGCTGGCCCCTGGCTGATGCTACCCTGCTCTATGCCGGTATGATGCTGATCAAAACCTTCTGGGAACAAAATGTTAAATTACACGAGGGCTTAACCTATCCTGCCACATTTACATTTATTGTTGTGCCGGCCTACATAGTTATTTGGCTATTGAGTATTTATTTCAATGGCGGCTACGACAAGCCGGTTAAACTGAACCGCATCCTTAGAGGACTGGTTACCGGCACTATTATTATTGCCGCGGTTTATGGTTTTCTTGATGAATCCCTCCGCTACTCAAGAGCCATGATTTTGTTGGGGTTTGGTTTTGGTGCTACGACACTGATTTTATCCCGATTAATTGTACATCTTATCCGTCATCGCAATATCGACATTGAGCAACTACAACAGAAACGAGTAATTGTAGTGGGCACATTAGAGGAGTATCGTCGTGTATTGAACCTGGTAACCCTCAGCCGGGCTCACGTACATATAGTTGGTTATGTTGATGTGCCGGTTAGCGAGCCCGGAGAAACGGCCAAAGGCCATTTGGGAAACCTGCAGGATATCCGGGAGATTATTGGTCTGTATCAAATCGATGAACTCATTTTTTGCACGGCTGATATTGGTGCAGAAAAAATTATAGATTTAATGAGCACTCTAGGGAGTAGCCTTGAGTATAAAATCGTGCCTAAAGAAAGTGAAAGTATCATAGGCTCTCATTCTAAAGATATGCAAGGCGAATTATATACGCTCGATATACAGCTGAATATTAACACCCCTCATCATCGCCGTAATAAACGTGTTTTGGATATTGGCCTTAGTACCCTGCTTGCACCATTATGGTTTGTGTGTTTCTGGTTGTTTGATAAACCGCTCACTGTATGGAAAAATATTGCTTTGGTTGTTGTTGGTAAACGAAGCTGGGTGGGCTATATCCCTGAACCTGTATCCGGCGAACACAATGTGCTTCCCAAAATACGCCGTGGCATTCTGTCACCATTAACCCCATTCAAACAAGTAAATCGCAGTAGCGATACGATTGCGCGCATGAATTTACTTTATGCCCGCGACTACACGATATATCAGGACCTAGAGATAATCCAAAAAGGAATCCGGGAACTAGGTAATAATCCGAACTCCAACTCATAAAAATATTAAGGTACTTATTCTCCCAAAATAAAACGTAAGGGAATATGCAGTCGCTTGCTCCAAGCTTTTTCACTGTGTTCCTCTCCGGGGAAGTACTGCGTAATCCAGCTTATACTATCGTACCCTTTACGTATCATCACTTGATCAACTTTTTTTTGAATGGGTGGATACATGGCATCCAGGGTCTGATCGCCACAGTCAAAATAAATTTTATGTGTGTTAGGGTCAGGAAGTTGCTGCTTTAGATATTGTATAAAAATATCGGGGCAGGGATTATGTTCCATAGAAAAGGTACCCACCCAGTGTGTTGACAAACAAGCCGCTCGCCCAAAAATTTCAGGATATTCACAGATTGCATACATCGAAATCAGGCCACCCATACTACTGCCGGCAATACATGTATTATCCGGATTTGTATATACTGAATATGTTTTATCTATGTAGGGCTTAAGCTCATCAACAATAAATTTTAAATATTCATCCGAGTTAGGCGCGAATGCTTCTTCTATCCTGCCCATGCGTTTTAATTGAGCTACAACAGTATCTTTCTGAGAAGCAGTTAATTGTTCAAAAGGCTTCTGCGGAAAATACTCAGCGTGCCTTGCCAAGCCGGCATTCCATATGCCAACAACTATGAATGGCTTCACACTATCCAAAAGCAATAGTGCAGATGCAACTTCGTGAATCTTCCAAGACTGTTTATTCCAGGTATGTTCGGCATCATATAGCATTTGTCCGTCGTGCATATATAACACGGCATATTTATTTGCGTCAGTATATCCATCAGGCAACCAAATATCGATGGTTCTTGACGCTATATAGTTCGAAGAAAAATTTTCAACACGAACTATTCGCCCTTTGGTGACTTGTGGTGCGGATTTTTGCGCTTGGCCACCAAATGTTGTAGATACAAAAACAAACCACAACAGGTAAAAGGTAACGGATTGATTCATACGATCTGCTTTCACGGCACTTTTAAGCCCAATGCACCAATAAGTTGTTTATTAAATGAACAAGTTTTTACATTCGTAATTTTAACAATTTGATTGAGCGCGTTTTTTACTTCTTTGGTATTTGGTGTAGGCACATTTTTAACCTTCGACATCCAGTCAATAACCGACCTTGTAGCATCGTCTACTTTAAATGTAATCAGCGACATATGCAGATCATCGAAAGGAATAAAAAACCAATTACCGTAGTATGGTGGTCTGCTCTTCTCCTCTTTACCGGTTGGCAGTTCCAGTGCTTTCCATAGGTATATAATCCAACCATCCATATCTTTTTCCTGATTCATCAGTGTTACCTGTTTTGATATGGTTGAGATGCGGTTAATGCCCCACTCCCCGCAAAATACCGGTCGATTTGAGAGTCGGGCATTCTTCATGAATTTAGGTAAATGTTTTTCCATCTTCAATCCAAACCAGCTGTATAAATGGAAGGAGTAACACCCATTTTTATCAAGCAGTTGATCGTGCGCACTAAGCACATCCAGATCGATCGCATAATTATTGCCCTCATATACAATCATATGGTTTGGGTCTTCCCGGCGAATGGCCGTTGATATTTCTACATATAAATCAATCAGTTCTTTTTCGCGCTTCGGATTAATTGCAGGTTCTCCCAAAAGATCATAGCCTAAAATCATTCGTTCATCCCTGTAGTGTGCGGCTATCTGCCCCCACATGTCAATGGTTTTTTGTTTGGCAGCTGGAGCGTCCCATAACATGGTATCCCCTTTAACGTACCCTGTGCACCATAAGTTATCCGTAGCTTTGGGTGGCACCATCATAATTAACAGGACTGCCATATTTTGTTCCCTGAAAACGGGCAAGAGGCGATCGATGCTATTGAAGAACCATTGCCGTGTGGAGTCTCTGTTAAAAAGTACCGCATCAAAACCAATACGCACACAATTAACGCCAATACTTTTCATGAGGCGTATATCATCAGCCCTAAGAAACGAATCCATCATATTTTTTAAGTACTGATAATAAGCTTGTTCGCCAATGAGCCCCGATAATCTTGCGGCCGTTTGCTTTTGGGCTGTCTGTGCCCCTCCAAGCACATAATTCTCCTGATATAGCCAACAACTTACATTCACCCCCTTTATTTGAAATTGTTTGCCCTCGGGGTCAATTATGTCATGACCCTGTCGATGAAAATAGGGTATCACATTCGAAGACTGGGCATATCCGCTCCCGGAAAACAGGGTGAGCGCGGTAAATGCTGTTATCAGTGCAAGAGTATTCATATATTTTGGTGAAGGTACCACCTCACAACAACTTACACAATAACCTTTAGTCCGGTTATCCTCCTGACGAATTTGAACCCTTGGCAATAATTGTAATAATAAGGTTTGAATAAAATGTATAAACTTTTTGAATGATTAAGGTTAACAACTTTTTGGTCATCGTTGGTTTACCTTATCAGAATGCAAATTTATTTCAAGAATCTATATGAAGAAAAAGTTCAGCTTGTTATATTAGCACAGTAAACTACTATTATGCGTCTGACAATACTTTTTGTATTCTTCTCTGTAGCACAAGCTATTGGATCCATTGGCCATCTGAATAAAACATTTAATGATCCGGCACGAAGCCGCGATATTGAAACAGACCTGTATTACCCCGCAGCAACAGCAGGAGATAATGTGCCGGTAACACCGGGCTCTTATCCTTTAC
>BJGO01000127.1 GCA_014190535.1 Bacteroidota bacterium
AATAAAATTTAAACTTCAAAAAAATGAAAAAGAAAAGTTTACTTCTGACCGCAGTAGCAACGCTTGGATTGACTGCTGCAACAATGGCGCAAAATGTGCCTTCCTATGTGCCAACCAATGGTCTTGTTGGTTGGTGGCCGTTTAATGGCAATGCGAATGATGAGAGCGGAAACGGTAATAACGGGACGGTGAACGGGGCAGCGCTAACAACCGATAGGTTCGGCAATGCCAATGCGGCTTATGACTTTGATGGGGTGAATGATTTTGTTCAGGTTGCTCACAGTAGTTCTCTGACCTTTCAATCGGACGTTACATTCTCTTTTTGGTTATATCAGTTTGACTACTCCTTGAATACTTCTGGCCTTCCCGAAAGGCAACCTATCGGCAAACAAAGGAATACCAACACAACTGGAATTGGCTTTGAAACCGTAGATGCCCTGGGTAGTTGCTGCGGCCCGCAGTTCTATATTACCCCCAATCCACAGTATGAAGATGCAAGTCCTATGCTGTTGCAAACCTGGGTTCACTTGGTGGGAACCTATGACGGCAGCACATTGAATCTATTCTTGAATGGAACCTTATTAGGCTCTGCAACTGGTACTGCAAATTTGTCCACCATTGTTGCTGACCTATTTTTCGGCAAAGAGGGCGCTCTTGGCCGCGCCTACAAGGGGCATATAGACGACATCGGCATCTGGAACCGCGCCCTCACCCAGCAGGAGATTACAAACCTGTACAACGCCGGCATCTGTTATCAATATGTGACCGTAACCGATACGCTGCTGATCAATACCAATCTGACGGGATTCAATCCTGTTACGTATCAAAATACCATCAGGATTTATCCCAACCCCAGTAACGACCATATCACCATCGATTACGGCAATTTCGCAAGCCTGAACGGCTACCAGCTCCTGATTGAAAATTCCCTGGGCCAGCAAATGTTTCAGACAGCCATCAACCAACAATCAAATTATATCAGTCTGGCATCTTGGTCAGGTAACGGTATTTATTTTGTTCATATCATAGACCCTCAAGGAAATACGATTGATATAAGAAAAATCGTACTTCAATGATAACTGCCTAATATAGTGACAAGATGAACGGGTTGGAGTTTTTCAATCGCACGCTGATAAAGCAGTAACACCGGCGGCAATAAATAAAAAAGACGCTTTATACAAAGCGTCTTTTTTTATTTGTGTTCGTAAATCGTTAGGAAATACCTAATAGTTCAACCTCAAAAATAAGCGTGCTGTTGGCCGGTATTGAGCCAACCTGCATACTGCCATAAGCTAGCTGGGGTGGCAGAAACAATCTCCATTTACTACCAACAGGCATTAACTGTAAAGCTTCGGTCCAACCGCTGATTACGCGGTTAAGCGGAAAACTTGCCGGTGCCCCGCGTTTAACCGAGCTATCGAAAACGGTGCCATTGGTTAAGGTGCCGTGGTAATGACAGGTTACAGTCTGCGTAGCTGTTGGCTTTGCCCCGGAACCTTCGGTTATTATTTCATATTGTAAACCACTGGGTAAAACAATAACCCCGGGTTTGTTCTTGTTCGATTCTAAAAAAGCAAGACCTTCATTCAGAATAGCCTCGGCTTTGGCGGCTCTCATTGCCGCTAATTGATCAGATGTTCCCATATAATTTAATTTTTATGCAACGACACCCTCTACGAGTATGGTTACGCGGTTTTCAATAACTTCACAAAATCCTCCGGTAATGGTAAATGAACGTGAGTCTTTTCCTGCATCCACTTTAACAACACCCTGCTTCAAGGCCGACACCAATGCGGCGTGATTATTCAGCACCTGAAACGACCCGTTGATTCCGGGTAATTGAACCGCGGTGGCATCGCCACTGAATAGTTTTTTTTCCGGAGTGAGTATGTCAACAACCATAATTAGTTCTTAGCGCTTGCCAGCAATTTTTTACCTTTTTCGATGGCCTCATCAATAGTACCCACTAAGTTGAACGAAGCTTCCGGATACTCATCTACTTCACCATCCATAATCATATTGAATCCGCGTATGGTCTCTTCAATTGGAACAAGCACCCCTTTCAATCCGGTAAATTGCTCTGCCACGTGGAAAGGCTGTGATAGGAAACGCTGAACACGGCGAGCACGACTTACTACCAGTTTATCTTCTTCGCTCAATTCATCCATGCCGAGAATGGCAATGATATCCTGTAATTCCTTGTAGCGTTGCAGAATCATTTTTACGCGTTGAGCAGTATTATAATGTACATCGCCCACAATCGAGGCGGTAAGAATCCGTGAAGTAGAATCCAATGGATCTACCGCAGGATAAATACCCAACTCGGCAATTTTACGACTCAACACCGTAGTGGCATCCAAATGCGAGAATGTTGTTGCCGGAGCCGGATCGGTTAAGTCATCGGCAGGAACGTAAACGGCCTGTACCGAAGTGATGGAGCCTCGCTTGGTTGAAGTGATGCGCTCCTGCATCAATCCCATTTCGGTAGCCAGTGTAGGCTGATAACCAACGGCAGACGGCATACGACCTAACAAGGCGGACACCTCAGAACCGGCCTGAGTGAAGCGGAAAATATTATCGATGAAGAAAAGGATGTCCTTTCCTTTAGGTTCGTTTGGATTACCGTCGCGGAAATATTCAGCTACTGTTAGTCCGGATAAAGCGACACGTGCACGGGCACCGGGAGGTTCGTTCATCTGTCCGAACACCAATGTGGCCTGTGATTTACCGAGTTCATTCTTATCAACCTTGCTCAGATCCCAATCTCCTTTTTCCATGCCATGCTTAAACTCTTCGCCATAACGGATTACGTTTGACTCAATCATCTCACGAAGCAAGTCATTCCCTTCGCGGGTACGCTCGCCCACACCGGCAAAAACAGAGGTGCCGGCATATGCCTTGGCAATGTTGTTGATCAATTCCATAATCAATACGGTTTTACCCACACCGGCACCACCGAAGAGTCCGATTTTTCCACCCTTGGCATAAGGCTCCAGCAAGTCGATCACTTTAATACCGGTGAACAGCACCTCGGTATCTGTACTGAGTTCTTCAAACACAGGAGGCTTGCGGTGAATAGGGGCACCACCTTTATTACTTACTTCACCAATACCGTCGATAGCTTCACCAACAACGTTGAATAGGCGGCCCTTAATCTGATCGCCCACCGGCATCAGGATATTGGCTCCAAGATCCACAACGTCCATTCCCTTGCGTAAACCCTCCGAGGAGTCCATCGCCACCGTGCGCACACTGTCTTCACCAAGATGTTGCTGACACTCGAGAATAAGCTTCTGTCCGTTTTCACGGGTTACTTCAAGGGCATTCATAATTTCCGGTAACTGACCTTCAGGGAAAGAAACGTCGATTACTGGACCTATGATTGATTTTATTTTACCGGTATTTGGCATAAAAGATTGATTTAAAGTTTGTTCCGCTTATGACAGCGTTTTTAGGTGGCGCAAAAGTAATGATTTTGATTATTCGTTGATGACTATTGGTTATTAGTTTTTTTAATGCATAAAGCTGTTGCTTAATAAACAAGCAGTAATCAGGGATTAAAGATATTTATCGCCTTTCAACCGTTTAATATCGCCGACTATATTTTTAATTTCCTGCTCCTTAGATTTCTGACAAATCAGTAAAACATCTGGCGTATCGATTACGATGTAATCGTCCAGTCCCTGCAACACGACCAGCTTATTTTCCGGAACATGTACCATGCTGTTATTAGTGTCGTAAACCATTACATTTTTTTCGTTATTTACAGCATTGTGTAAGTAATCCTTGGTGTGTACTGTATACAATGACGCCCAGGTGCCCAAATCGGTCCATCCAAATTTGGCAGGGATAACCATAACATTTTTAGCCTTCTCCATAATCGCGATGTCGATAGATACATTCGGACATTGCATATACACATTCTCTATAAATGAAGTCTCTTTGGCCGTATTGTAAACTTTGCGTCCATCAGCAAATAACTCGTGCAATTCGTGCAGATAGAGATTAAATGCGCGTTGCCAGTTTTTGACGTTGGCGATAAATATTCCTGCATTCCACAGATAATCACCACTTTGATAAAACTGCTTGGCGATATCGAGGGTAGGCTTCTCTACAAAAGTGCGCACCTTGTAGGCGCCTAGATTTTCAGACTCTTCACGGAATTGAATATAGCCGTAACCAGTATCGGGACGCGTTGGACGTATACCCAAGGTTAACAACACATCATCCGTTTCGGCAACAGTAAAACCCGACTCAACAGTTTGCCTGAATACGTCTTCGTTCAGGATAACGTGATCAGAAGGCGATATGATGATGTTGGCATTATCGTTTAGGGCAGACAGCTTGTAAACGGCATAAGCCACACAGGGTGCCGTATTTTTACGCGCTGGTTCGCTGATGATATTAGTATCGTGCAACTGAGGAATTTGCTCTCTGATCAGCGACCGGTAGCTTTCGCTTCCTATTACGTAGATGTTCTCCGGTAAAATAAATGACGCAAAGCGGTCATACGTTTGTCGGAGCAGGGATTTTCCGGTGCCCAGCACATCAAGAAATTGTTTTGGATAGCCACTTCGGCTTAGCGGCCAAAAACGGCTGCCAATGCCTCCGGCCATAATCACAGCATAGTTATTGCTTTGCATCGGATTTAAAAAAGTTGCGCAAAGAAACAAAAATTGGTCGTACACGATGTTAGCATATGCCCCGTTATTATTTCATAACTTGCGAACGGTATTATTTAACCGAATAAAAACCAAATGAAATTTCCCGGATATATAAAGAGTAAATTACCTCAGGCAGGTACGACCATATTCACCGTAATGTCCGCTTTGGCTCAGGAGCACAAAGCCATCAACTTATCGCAGGGCTTTCCCGATTTTCTTTGTAATGAGGAGTTGATGCATAAAGCCGATGAGTACATTCGTAAAGGTTATAATCAATATGCCCCTATGCCCGGCTTATTGTCGCTAAGGGAACGCATCGCAGAAAAAATACACTCCCTTTACGGAGCAACCATTAACCCTGAAACAGAGATTACCATTACCCCCGGCGGCACCGAGGCCATCTATGCCGCAATAACGTCGGTGGTGGAAGAAAATGATGAAGTGATTCTGTTTGAGCCGGCCTACGACAGCTATGCACCTGCCATTGAACTCTGTAAGGGCGTTCCTAAATTCATTAAACTTGAAGCCCCTGATTACAGAATTCCATGGGATCAGGTAAAAAAAACCATATCGAACAAGACCAGAGTCATTATGATCAATACACCGCACAACCCAACCGGCAGTGTATTAACCAAAAGCGACTTACAACAGCTGGAGCGCATCGTTCGTGAGACGAATATTATTATCCTCAGCGACGAGGTGTATGAGCATATTATTTTCGACGGGCATCAGCACGAAAGTGTACTGCGATACCCCGGGCTTGCAGAACGAAGTTTTGTAATTTATTCTTTTGGCAAAACATATCATAATACCGGATGGAAGATGGGCTACTGTATTGCACCGGCAGAACTGATGCGTGAGTTCCGAAAAATTCATCAGTACATCGTATTCAGCACGAATACCCCTTATCAGTATGCCTTTGAAGACATTATGCGCAACAAAAGTCTCTATCTGGATTTGCATTCGTTCTATCAGGAAAAACGCGACTATTTCTGCTCCCTGCTCAAACAAACCCGATTTCAGTTTAAGCCGGCATCGGGCAGTTATTTTCAGTTGGTATCCTATAAAGGAATGAGTAATGAAAAGGATACGGATTTTGCCATTCGGCTAACCAGGGACTATGGTGTAGCCTCGGTTCCGGTTTCAGTATTTTACAGTAAACCATACGACCAGAAAATGCTTCGGTTTTGTTTTGCGAAGAAGAAAGAAACGCTGGACGCCGCTATTGAACGACTCATTAAAATAAAATAAGCAATGAGCACCTTGCATATTACCATGATTCAGAGCGAGTTGCACTGGGAACAGGTCGATGCTAATCTGCAGTTGTTCTCTGAACAGATGGAGCCGGTCTCACAAACAGATATCATTGTGCTCCCTGAAATGTTCACGACCGGTTTTTCAATGCGCCCCGAGTTATTTTCTGAAAGTCCCGACGGCAAAGCCGTACAGCAAATGAAAGCATGGGCCTCAAAAAAAAATGCCGTAGTCTGCGGTTCCCTGATGACCTCGGATAATAAACGTTATTACAACAGATTCTACTGGGTTGAGCCCGATGGCACGGTTCAAACGTATGATAAACGACATTTATTCAGCTTGGGTCACGAAACCCAACATTATACAGCCGGCACACATCAGCTCACCCTAACCCGGAATGGATTCAAGATTCGTTGCGCCATTTGTTTCGACCTCCGATTCCCGGTATGGTTGCGCAATAACAATTCATACGATGTCCTGCTGATTGTTGCAAACTGGCCTCAACGACGCATTTATGCCTGGCGTCAACTACTCATTGCCCGTGCTATAGAAAACCAATGTTACGTTGCCGCACTAAATCGTGTGGGTATGGATGGAAACAATATTTATCATAACGGATGCTCGATGTTTATTGGTCCTAAGGGCGAAGTACTTAAAGAGATTCGCGATGAGAGCGGACTAATCGATATGGTATTATCTAAATCAGAACTCGATGAGGTACGAAACGATTTCCCTTTTTTAACCAATGCAGATTCATTTTCGATCAACCTATGAGTGCATTATACCGGGATTTGAATCTTCCTGTTCATCAACGATGGCTGGAGCTACGCAAAAAGTTGAGAGCCCAGTTTGGTAAGGCGCCCGACCTTAATGCTATACTACTACTGATTGGCGTTAGAGAACTTGGACGGGTTGCCGATCAGTTTTCAAAAGAAGAGAAACAGGATTTAATGCATATAGCTACCTGCGCCGTGTTGAGCCGATCCGGGTACTATCGGCTGGATTATCTGGATCAGGACGGTTGGCCTCACTGGAGTAATAATAAACCCTTGCCTAATTTGAATCTGAAAGAGCAAGAGGATTTCCTGAAGGAACACATCCTGATGTATTTTGAATCGATGGATTACTGAGCCGGACAACTATAGTTTTATTAAACTTAAATACCTCGTTACTTTTGTCTTCACAATTTAACACATGAAAAAAATACTTTTTCTCCTGCTCCCCTTTTTCTTCTTGTCATTTGATAAACCAAAAGAAAAAATTCACCTGGTTGCACTCAAAACAAAATATGGCACCATCACGATGCGTCTGTTTAATGAAACCCCTAAACACAGGGATAATTTCCTGAAGCTGACCCGAGAAGGCTTTTATAATGGTATTCTATTTCACCGCGTGATTAAAAATTTTATGATACAGGGTGGCGATCCGGGCTCAAAGGATGCCAAGCCGGGCCAGGCACTGGGTAATGGCGATGTGGGCTATAAAATACCTGCCGAATTCAATACCAATTTATTCCACAAGAAGGGCGCTTTGGCCGCGGCACGTGATAACAATCCGGA